>JAIYBR010000034.1 GCA_027488435.1 Flavobacteriales bacterium | reverse complement strand
TTCAAAACAAAACAATTAACCCTGACAAACCTGAATAAACAAACCGCTGTTAGCACATTCATTTTCACGACCTGCAGCACGCTGTTAATTCTCTTTGATTTGAAGACGACAAGGTATGTCAGTTCGGAAACGAACGCACCATCCAAAACCAACATCTGAAATTAAAGTGTATTTCTACATGAAAACCTTATTGCGCAACACATTCTCTGCATGGATGCTCATCATTGTAACCGCAATTGCCGGTCAAGCACAATCCTTTACCAATGTTGCAGCGTCCGTTGGACTTGCCACTACCGGAGCTAAAGACGCCGGGGCATGCTGGGCCGACTTCAACCAAGACGGTTTCCCGGATCTTGTGGTGAACACGGAAAATCCTTCTGCAGGAAGTAGATTATTCTTCTCAGATGCTGGTACATCCTTTACCGATGTTACCGCCACCCACGCAGCTGACCTGAGCAGCACGGTGAAGGAGCGCTCTGCAGTTGCCGGCGACTTTAACAATGACGGATACACCGATTTCATTGTAAACACCTTCAACCGAATTGAAGTTTGGCTCAACCAGGGCCCTTCAGCCACTCCGGCTTATGCCTTCGGTACGGCTTCTCAAAGCCCCAACCAGGCTATTACCACTATCAGCGGTGGTATCAATGCAGAAGCTATTTTACTCGTAGATTATGACAATGATGGTGACGTTGATTTAATAGTAGATGACCACGGTTTCGGTGTTGACATACTTTCCAATAACGGCGCAGGACTATTCACGGCTGTAAACAATTCTATCACAGGGCTTCCAACCGGGGGCACAACCGGTGACTATGGCGCCGCGGCCGACTTTAACGGTGACGGATATGTAGATATATGTGTAAGACGCCAATCGTCGGGTGACGTATTCGTCAACGATGGTGATGGCACATTCACCGAAAATGCCTTCGATCAGAATGCCGTGAACTCGAACAAAGGTGGCGCGCTCTGGGCAGACTTCGATAATGATAGTGACCTTGACTTGTTCTGGACCGACAACGGAACCAATCAAATATGGCGCAATGACAATGGCACTCTTGTAGCAACGGGCGAACCCGCAAGTTCAACGGGAGCAAATCTCAACTCTGCAAACATTGATGGAATAACAGCCGGCGATATTGATAACGATGGTGACATCGACCTCTATCTCGCCAACGTATTCACCACCGGGTTTCTCTTCATCAATGAAAACCCTGCAACGCTGCAATTCTCTCGTCCTTCATCACCAACCAACCTTGGAATTAATCCAGCCGGTGACGCAAACACGGTTGCCTTTGTTGATTATGACAATGACGGTGACCTCGACTTATATGTTAGCATGGACAATGCTGCGAACCAACTGTGGCAAAACAATTTAAACAACAACAACTATCTAAAAGTAAACGCACTTTGGGACTTGGGGGCTGGACAAACAGCACTTGCTTCGGGTGCGACTGCCACACTATTGGATTGTAACGAAAACCCTATTTCCTATTTAACTTCTGTTGCTGCCGGTGAAGGCTACGGTGGTTTCGGAAATTCTGTTCTTCATTTTGGGGGTATCAACCCGGATAGTGTTGCATATGTGCGCGTGAAATTCCCCGTTCGCAATGGAACATCTACAACAGTAATCGTGGCAGTAACACCAGGCGATCTTACCAATCAAACCATTACCATTCTCAATACGGACACGTCCGACTCGTTTACATGTCCCAACATACCACCCGTTGCAAACGATGACAGCGGAACAACACTTGCCGAAACACTCATTACACTCACCAACATTACATCAAACGACACCGATTCAGATGGCACCATCGACATTGGAACGGTTGACCTTGATCCGGCAACACCGGGTCAGCAGACAACATTCATCACTGCAACGGGTGAATGGATTGTGGACACCACGACTGGTGATTTAAGCTATACCCCTGCATTCGGTTTTACAGGTAGCGAATCCATCACCTATACCGTAAACGATAATGATGGAGCTGTCTCGAATGAAGCTACTATTACGATCACCGTCAACCCTCTTTCAACCACGCCTGTTGCCACAGACGATGCGTACACCACGGATGAAGACACTTCAACTAGTGGCAACGTGCTCGACAACGACAATGATGCCGATGGTGACGCCCTGACAACTACCCTTTTGACGGATGGCTCCAATGGAACAATTGTGCTTAATACTGACGGAAGCTTTACCTACACTCCGAATGCCAATTACTTCGGAACGGACAGCGGAAGTTATATCGTATGTGATGATAACTCGAATTGTGATACCGCGTTCATCAACTTAACTATAAATGCAGTAAACGACGCTCCTGTAGCGAGCAACGATGCCTTCACTATCGATAATCTTTTAACCTTCAACGGTACGCTAGCATTGCTCGCTACAGATATCGATGGCGATTTGCTCACGTTCAATGTTGTAACAACCAGCGCAAATGGAAGCTTAACTATAAATGCAGATGGCACCTATAGCTACATTCCAAATACAGGTTATAGCGGAGCCGATTCATTCTTATATGAAGTATGTGATGCGGCGCTCTGCGATACTGCCACGGTTTCCATCACCGTTACAAACTCCACTCTCGATACCGATGGTGACGGCTTAACAGATAACGATGAAATTGCAGGTGGAACCGATCCAAACAACCCATGCGATCCGAATCCGAATGCACTGGGAAGCAATGATTGTGACGTAGATGGTTTAACCAACGACGAAGAAATAACTGCAGGCACCGACAACACCAACCCTGATACAGATGGCGACGGAATCAACGACGGAACGGAGGTAGACAATGGCTCGCTTCCACTTGACCCATGTGACCCAAATGCAGGTGCAGTTGGTACTGCCGATTGTGACGGCGACAACCTCGACAACGATGGTGAAGCACTAGCAGGAACAGACAACACCAACCCCGATACCGACGGTGACGGATTTATTGACGGTGATGAAGTGCTCAACGGCAGCGATCCGCTCGATGCATGCTCACCTTCACCAACAGCTCTCGGAACCTCTGACTGTGACAATGACGGTTTGACCAACGACGAAGAAACCTTCAACGGCACTGATCCAACCAACCCAGATACAGACGGTGATGGAATCGACGACGGAACAGAAGTAAACAACGCAAGCAACCCAACCGAAGCTTGCGATCCGAACATCAATGCGCTTATTACGAACGACTGCGACAACGACGGACTTGATAATGCAGGTGAAACACTCGCCGGCACTGACAACACCAACCCAGACACAGACGGTGATGGTATCAACGACGGAACGGAAGTAACCAACGGAACTGACCCGCTCAATACATGTGATCCGAATTTCAGCACACTTGGGACAGCAGACTGTGACAACGACGGTTTGACGAACGACGAAGAAATAACTGCAGGAACCGACAATACAAACCCGGATACCGATGGTGACGGAATTAACGACGGCACTGAAGTAAGCAACAACAGCAATCCAACCGATGCTTGTGATCCAAACATCAATGCACTTGCAACGAACGACTGCGACAGCGACGGACTTGATAACGCAAGTGAAACGCTTGCGGGAACTGACAACACCAATCCCGATACTGACGGTGATGGAATTAACGACGGAACAGAAGTAACCAATAGCACCGATCCTCTCAATGCATGTGACCCGAATTTCAGCACGCTAGGCACTGCAGATTGTGATAACGATGGTTTAACCAACGACGAAGAAGTAACTGCAGGAACAGACAACACCAACCCTGATACGGACAGTGACGGAATAAACGACGGGACCGAAGTAGACAATGGTTCACTTCCGCTTGACCCATGCGACCCGAACGCAGGTGCAGTTGGCACCGCCGATTGTGACGGCGACAACCTCGACAACGATGGTGAAGTACTTGCAGGTACGGATAATACAAACCCTGATACTGATGGTGACGGATTTATTGATGGAGATGAAGTATTAGCTGGAAGCGATCCTCTCAATGCATGCTCACCTTCACCAACAGCTCTCGGAACTTCTGACTGTGACAATGACGGTTTAACCAACGACGATGAAACCTTCAACGGCACTGACCCTACCAACCCTGATACAGACGGTGATGGAATCGACGACGGAACAGAAGTAAACAACGCAAGCAATCCAACCGATGCGTGTGATCCAAACATCAATGCACTTGCAACGAACGATTGCGACAACGACGGACTTGACAATGCAGGTGAAACGCTTGCTGGAACGGATAACACCAACCCTGACACTGATGGTGATAGCATCAACGATGGAACGGAAGTAACCAACGGAACTGACCCGCTCAACTCATGTGATCCTAACCCAAGCGCCATTGGAACAGCAGACTGTGACAACGATGGTTTGACGAACGACGAAGAAATAACTGCAGGCACCGATAACACTAACCCGGATACCGATGGTGATGGAATTAACGATGGTGATGAAGTAGACGGTGGAAGTAACCCAACAGACTCATGCGATCCTAATGCTGCAGCCGGATCAGGAACGGCAGACTGCGACAACGATGGACTAACAACGGATGAAGAAACGAACGAAGGAACAGATCCAACAAACCCGGATACCGATGGTGATGGTATAGACGATGGAACAGAGGTCGATAATGGAACAAACCCACTCAACTTCTGTGACCCGATAAACTCAGGCCTGGGCAGCGATGACTGCGACCTCGACGGACTTACAAATGATGAGGAAGCCGCAATCGGAACCGATCCCAACAATGCAGACACCGATAACGATGGACTGAATGATGGAGAGGAAGTGGATTTCGCAACAAACCCACTCGATCCATGTGACCCAGATATCAATGGAAGCCCTACGGCCGACTGCGATGGCGACAACCTGGATAATGCAGGAGAAGAACTCGCTGGTACAGACAATAACAACCCAGACACCGATAATGACGGATTTATTGATGGAGACGAGGTACTGAATGGAAGCGACCCTCTCGACTCTTGTTCACCCAACTTCACTGCGGTGGGAACAAACGACTGCGATGAAGATGGCCTTGACAATGATGAAGAAACCTTCTACGGAACAGATCCCACAAACCCGGATACAGACTCCGATGGAATTACAGATGGAAACGAAATAGATGGTGCAAGCAACCCAACAGACCCTTGCGACCCGAATCCAAACGCATTAACTACGAATGATTGCGATAACGACGGACTCGATAACACAGGCGAAGAACTCGCAGGAACTGACAACACTAACCCAGATACCGATGGTGATGGAATTCTTGACGGAACGGAAGTGCTCAACGGAACGGATCCACTCAATGCATGTGACCCTGTTAGCACTGGCCTTGGAACAGCTGATTGCGATAATGACGGACTGACCAACGACGAGGAAACGACCAATGGCACGGACCCTAACAATCCGGATACAGATAATGACGGGTTAAACGATGGAAACGAAGTTGATTCAGGAACAAACCCACTCGACCCATGCGACCCGAACATCAGTGCAAATCCTCTTGCAGATTGCGATGGTGACAACCTCGACAACGCCGGCGAAGAATTGGCAGGAACTGACAACAACAACCCAGACACTGATAATGATGGTTTCATTGATGGTGATGAGGTGTTGAATGGTAGCGATCCACTGGATTCCTGCTCACCCAATGCAGGCGCGGTTGGAACAGACGACTGTGACAATGATGGATTGAATAATACCGATGAATCAGTGTTCGGAACTGACCCTGCTGATGCTGACACCGACGACGACGGCGTGAACGATGGAGCAGAAATAGATCTTGCCTCTAATCCATTAGATGCATGTGATCCGGATGTGAACGCTCTTTCAACGAATGACTGTGACGTGGATAATCTCGACAATGCCGGGGAGCTTGCCGCAGGAACTGATAACACCAACCCCGACACCGATGGTGATGGCT
>JAIYBR010000040.1 GCA_027488435.1 Flavobacteriales bacterium | reverse complement strand
CTCGACGAGTCGTTGTGCGTGTTAAATTCGCGCACTCAATAACCAACAAGACCAACCAATGGCCGACAAACTAACGCCGCGTGCAACTGATTATTCCAAGTGGTACAATGAACTCGTAATAAATGCAGATCTTGCAGAGCACAGTGCAGTGCGTGGTTGCATGGTCATCAAGCCCTATGGTTTTGCTATTTGGGAAAAGATGCGCGATGCGCTAGACAAGATGTTTAAAGACACCGGCCACGTCAATGCCTACTTCCCGTTGTTCGTGCCGAAGAGTTTCTTGGAAAAAGAGGAAGGCCATGCTGAAGGGTTTGCGAAAGAATGCGCGGTGGTAACACACTACCGCTTGAAGGTTGATCCCAATGAGAAGGGAAAACTCATGGTCGATCCCGATTCGAAACTGGAAGAGGAGCTTATCGTTCGCCCGACGAGTGAGGCGATTATCTGGAATACATATAAGGGTTGGATTCAGAGCTACCGCGATTTACCTATCCTGGTGAATCAATGGGCCAATGTTGTACGCTGGGAAATGCGCACGCGCTTGTTTTTGCGCACAGCAGAGTTTTTGTGGCAAGAAGGACATACTGCTCACGCCACAGCCCAAGAGGCAATCGGTGAAACGAAAAAGATGCTAGATGTCTATGCAGAATTTGCCGAGAAGTGGATGGCCATGCCGGTTATTAAAGGAAGCAAGACAGAAAGCGAGCGTTTCGCGGGTGCATTGGATACTATGTGTATTGAAGCATTGATGCAGGACGGTAAGGCACTTCAAGCCGGGACGTCGCATTTCCTCGGACAGAATTTCGCAAAAGCATTCGATGTGAAGTTTACCTCGAAAGAAGGAGTTCTCGACTATGTGTGGGCAACATCCTGGGGTGTTTCAACACGTTTGATGGGAGCGTTGGTAATGGCACATAGCGACGACCAAGGTTTGCGCTTGCCTCCAATGCTCGCGCCGATACAAGTTGTTATCGTTCCGATTTACAAAGGCGAAGAACAGCTCGCAACCATCGGAGAAAAGGTAACGCCTCTTATGCAAGAGTTGAAGAGCCGCGGCATCAGCGTGAAGTTCGACGACGACGACACCAAACGCAGCGGATGGAAGTTTGCTGAGTATGAATTAAAGGGTGTGCCTGTGCGCTTGGCTATGGGGCCAAAGGATTTGGAAAACGGCACGGTAGAGATTGCACGTCGCGATAACGGAACCAAGGAAACAGTTCCTTTCGAAGGCATTGCTGATCGCATACAGCAGCTCATGATCGACATTCAAGACAACCTATTTGCGCAAGCCATGGGTTATCGCGAAGAACACATTACGCGTGTTGATTCATACGAAGAGTTCAAGAAGTTGCTTGATGATAAAGGCGGGTTCTTCCTGGCTCATTGGGACGGTACGAAAGAAACAGAAGAACGCGTGAAGGACGATACCAAGGCCACTATTCGCTGCATACCATTCGGGATGGGCGAGGAGGAAGGTGTGTGCATGGTCACAGGTAAGCCTTCCAAGCAGCGAGTGTTGTTTGCGAGAGCGTATTGATAATGTGCAATCGTAGCTTCAGGAAGGGTGAATAGTTAGCTACAATTTTTTCTGAATTACACAAATTGGGCTGCATTTTATTGTGCTCCTTAAATCCGCGTGCCAGTCTAAACGATGATGCTGAATCCTCAATAGTAAGTGATGAAACAAACAGGGTTTTCGATTGTTTGTCTTTCAAATAGACAGCAATGCGAAAACTACTTTTTATCCTTTGTATTGGTTTAACGTTGAGCGAATGTGCCCAAGGGCAGATTAAACTTATTGGGCTGTCAAACAACAACGGCACAGGAAGTATTGATATACTTCAGTGGGCAGCATTCGATTCTTCAACAGTGACCGCTACACCAACTATTCTGGATGCCTATCTATTCAGTTCATCTGCCTTTAATCCTTTCAACGGTAACTATTATATCGCCGGCGTTTCGGGGCAAACGACAGGATTATACTCTTATAACTCCGAAACCGGAGAAAGCAGCCTCACCTCAAGTTCGGTGAATACCAACATTTCGGAATTTGACATGAGCACCAGCAAAATGTATAACCTCAGTATGGAAACGGAGGGATACATTAGCATATACGAATCCGATCTGGAATCGAATGACGTTACCTTGATTGGAACTATATACGAGCCTGGTGTTATTGGCATTGTAGTCGACGCCATCACTTTTGATTCCAATAACGGGATTCTTTACTATGTCGGATTTACGAATGACCCTGCTTTGGCGCTTTACTCCGTGCCTGTCAGAGATGACTCCTTTTCATTTACACGAATTATACTCAGCACACCTGTAGCCAATTGCAGCATCAGCAGTCTTAATTTTGATAATATCAATGAGAAATTATTTGCAGCGAATGACACGTTTGATGAAAACGGAAATTCTACCGGCAGAAGCTTTGTTGAAATCAACATCACAAACGGTGAAGTCAATACGCTCGGACAGTTGAGTGGTTTTCCTTACTTCGTTGGTGGCTCCTCGTTATTCGATCAGAATTCCGGAACCTTCCTTTTGGTGGGCATAACTGAAAGCAATGTGGTCGAGATGATTGCTTTCGATACTTACACGAATACCTATGTGACCGGTTTCGTTCCAGATGGTGTCTCTGAAATCGTATGCGACAATACCTTATTCGCGAGAAATCGATATGTTGCGGCCGGAATTGAACCAGAGGCAGCGTGGAATTTCCGGGTGTATCCTAATCCGGTTTCGGAAGTATTGAACCTGGAATGCACATCCCGTGTAGCCGATCAATTGCAAATCTTCAATGCATTGGGTGAATTGGTTTATGAGAAAAGGAACACCGTCTTCAACAGGTTGAATGTGGACATATCTACTCTTTCTCCCGGACTTTACACCGTAAATCTGATTGCAAAGAATCATGCGGTGTCGAAAAAGATTCTGGTGAAATAGACCAGTCTGCATCTATTCGGTCGAGATTACATCTGTTTCACAACGCGCGAGCGTGCTGACGGCTGTGAGGCAGCATATTTTCAATCGCAGAAACTCCCGAACGACGCGATGAAAATCAGCAAATCGGCCACACTCACTGCGTTATCACTATTGAGATCATAGGGGCAACAATCGCCGCTGCAACCATACGATGCGTTGAACTGCAACAAATCGGTGACACCGACTACTAAGTCTTGGTCGAAATCTGCCGGGCAGTCCTCAACGGTATTATTCTCGAGCTGCAGAGAAGTGGAACAGCCATTATCATCAACTACATTTAATTGGTAAACACCTGCACCCAGCGTGAAGCTGCCGTTCGTGTTTGAAATGTTTTGTGATGGGATTTCAAATAAAAACGGGTTATTACCAGTGGCCTGTATCGTGAAAGTTACCTGACTGCCACAACCAACGGAATATTCCGTAAAAGTTACTTCGGGAGCGGTCTGAATAGTTACGTTGAGATTGACAATACTGTCGCAGCCCGTTGAGCTAATCAGTGAGAATTGATAAACGCCCGAGGTGTTGGTGGTAGTTCCATCGGGTAGGGTAAATTCTTCACATGCGGAGACACTTGCAGCATTAATGGATGGCTGGCAAGGGCTGCAAACTAGCGGCTCATCTCCCACGCGATACACCCATTGCGGAAGGCCCCAGCCGCCGCCGCTACTTTGGTTGGGAATAGAGTTCTGTGAATAGTCGCAATCCGCGCCCGGAACATCGGGGTTGTTGATGACATCGAGAGCTCCATTGCTTATGTATATTTTTCGATCGGGGCCAAGTTGCAGACCATAACAAGAAAAAGAATTGGATAATACAGGATATGCTGATGCTAGAATGTCGGCTGTATTCCCGGCTGTGAGGTCGAATTGCACCAACCTTGAGCCGTCACTCACATAGAGTAATTCTCCGTTGCAGGAGAACTCAATACCGTAAGCGCCACCTGCTGCACCGGTGAATGGATAGTTTAAAATGATGGGGTTGCTGAGCTGTCCGGTGCTGTTATCGAAGTCGAAAACCTCCGCGTCTTGAAAGAAGATATTCGCGATGGCGATACGATTGAATTGCGGGCTGCCCTTCATGAAGCCCGCACCGTTGGCATGTGTACCACCCAGTGTTGAAACCACCGGAGTAGAATTAATTCCCGCTGAAGTAATAGAAAAAGCGAAGAAAGAGTCGCCCGGTAAATCGTGGGTGATTAACCAAAAGCCATCTCCTTGGGCATTTGGCACGATGCAGAGTTTCTCCGACGTGGTAGAGAAAAGGGAGATGTTTTTCTGACCAGCTACGATATCGCCCTGGCCACCATTGAGCGACATGTCGACCACGTTGTATCGCACGCCTCCGCCGGAAAATTGTTCGTCGATGGTGATGAGATAATATTGATTGAAACTGCCGGGTTTTTCACATATAACGGCAGCCGTGGTCGACGAGAGCTGACCGCTCGAGCTCCCGAGTAGTCCTGAGCCATTGGGCATGGGGCTGTTCGATGCAGTCCATACAGTGGCACCATCGGTATAGAAAAGAAGTTCACCTGTAAAAGGATCTGCCACGCTTGCTGCGCCTTCTGAGGCCTGAATGGAAAAGCCACCTTGATACGATGGGGGAGTGGTGTTGAAGTTGATTCCGGCCTGCGATCCGTATACCCAAAAGTTGTTTTGATTTTGGCCGATGCCAGTGATAGGTATAACTAGAAATGTCAAAAAAATGAGTGAAAGTTTACTTCGATCGTTGCTTTTTCTCATGCTTGTTTAACAAGAAAACGGCGTAAAAGTTTATTCTGAGTAATCGTTTATTTAAATGAATTCGAAGTGCATAGGAAAGCAGAATGGTGTATAAAAGACAGTAATCTGATATTACCAAGTCTTCGGCTGGTTTGTGGTAAATGTCCACTATGGATTCCTCAAACTACCTGCGAAGTCCGATTTATACCAAGGGCCATGGAATAACCTCTTGTGCTCAAAAGACCTATTGAGGCTATTCAACTTCTCCTAACTGTAGGAGATGCTGTTCTGTTTGATGCTCATTGAAGTTTGCCCAGCGTGGCGCTGCTGCTGTAGTTTCACCCATAAGTGCATCGAGGTACTGATTATCGTTCTTGTAACGAGTGTGCAATGCTTCGAGCACGGCAAAGAAGAATGCGTCGAGGCGGTCAACACCATCGAAGTGCGATGCCGACACATCCGTCAATTGCAGGACTTCGAGCAACTCTCGTTTTTCATCCGCCTCAACCGTTGTTTGGAAGCCATGCTTGAGTGCACGGAACACCAGGTTATTCCAAATCATGCTGTCGGATGCCCAAGCTACATCTGTGACACAACGCGAATGCTCGCAGATGAGCACAATGGCGTGCAACACATCGGGTAGATAACTCGCAGGGAATTCATCGAAACTGCGGAACTCAAAGCCGCTCTGATAGAGCTTCTCGCGGTTGAAGTCGAGACCCAAGTCAGAAAGTAAATCGTAGCTCAATTCTGCCTCCACCTGGTCGCGCCACCAAATCTTATCGGCTTTCTCAAACTTCAGCAGCTTGCGGAAATCGTCGACAGGGTAGGTGAGAATCTTGCCTTTCGCCATCGATTTATGATAAGTGCCCACTCCCGTGTAGCGCGACATCGCATTGCGCATGGATCCGCCGGCAAATTGTTCTTGCAGGTGGTGCTTGGAACTGATGACCGACATGATATCCGGACTTCCCAATGTGGCAATGAAGAACGGTTCGAACCATTGTAAGAGGTAAATGGCGTTCGAATGCGCAGCATCGAATGCATCGTAATCAATGATCTTGCTATCCTCTGTTGGCGACGGCAGTGTTATGTGAAAGTGGAACGTGCCGTTGTTGAACAAAACCAAGTTCTTCTGGTTCGACATAAACATGTTGATTCCAATATTATATTCAGGATACGTCAACTCGCCTTTCAGAATCTTCGTCTCGTTGAGTTTCTCCAGGAAGATGCGCTTGGAAGCCTTCAGCTCGTTGCAAGCTTCCTGAACGGTTCGGTTTTCAAAGTACTTCGTTACAAACTCAATGGAGTCACCATCGAAGATGATGCAGCCCATGGGTTTGTCTTTTTGAGTGAGCATGCTTTGAATCGCGTAGGGTTGCGATTGGAGAAACAGTTCCAAAATGGACGTACCTGAATACTGCGGATTATCGAGTAATGGAGGAGCCGATTGAATGGTTTTATGCTGGAATTTGATGTCTAGCTTTTCCAGCGAATGACTGTTCATCATTCGGCTGACGCGGTAGTTTTTGCTATTGTCGAAAGCTGCAGCCAGAGCCGCTTCCAGACTTCCCTTTTTATAGCATTTGAGGTAGTCGATGCTATAACGCTCGCGTCCCATTTTTTCGCGTATAAACTGACCGGTTACGATGAGCGATTCTTCGAATTGGAGGTACGTTTCGTTTTCTAACCCAATGCCCCAGTATGTTTTGACGATTGGGTTATGATTCATGTTTTCGATGGCTTTTTGATTGATTTAGCTTGTGAGGCTGTTGTTTGTAGTATGAATGTTTGATTCTGATTTCTATTCGTGATAATACAAGACGTAAGAACTATAACGGTCGTGTTCCCACCATGCACGGCGTTTTCGTGCGAAATAGTTGTAGTTTAATTTACCTGCTTGTGATTGCAACGGGTAGATGACCTGGTCGTTTTCGCGCACGGCTTTCTTCTTCTCGGTTTCAGGAACGATGGGTACGATATGTCCGGAGAGGCCCTCTGTTTTGCGCTGTGCGCAGATGATTCCTACACCGCCCTCTGTACTCACTTTATTCTGAATTTCGGTCAGGCTGCTCATGTGCTTCCAGCCATAGCATTCGCCCCATTTCAGAAACCAGTCGTGTATGGCATTCGAGTAACAGGGCACTACGGTATCGTTGAACACAGGAGTTACATCCTCGCCGCGCTCCAGTTTCTCGATGGCCTCATCGGTCCACCACACCGTAGGCAGGTACACCTTCGCATGGAAGCAGTAGTCGAACGAGTACACATTGCAATACGTGTCTTCCGGCGTACGCTGGTAGCGCGGGCTGTTGCTTACATCCAGCTTGCGTATCAGCCGGTGTAGGCTCTTCTTTTTAGTGTCGCTGGTTGTCAAATTCCGGAAGGGAATGCTATCGTCGACCATCGGGTGGAACTTGGCCACCATGGAGTCTAAGTTTGAGTTTACATCAGGCAATAAAACCGCAGGCTTGACTGCTTTCATCTTCTTCTTGGCTTCATCGGGTGAAACGGGTTTCTTCGTTCCAGCTGCTTCTTTCATGGAGGAGAGTTTGTGCGAAGGTAGAGGGCAAAGTGTCGGTCAATTCCGAATTATCTTGAAGTTATCAAACTTTGTATATGGAAGAGAAACAAACAACTACCATCCACCCCTGAGCGCCGTGAAACTGTGCATCTACACCAGCGCGATGGCTTAAGGACACATCTTGTTGTAGTCAATCACAGCTTCTTCAAAAGTACACGTTTGGTACTTCGGGTTTGAGTTGTACTCCTTCTCGTATACCTCGCATGCAAACATGAATGCTGCCGCTCACCTCATGGCACGTTATGATCGATAGGGATGGGGTTTCCTAAAATTTTCTATCGATCGTGTTTATATCACAACTCCCAAAAGACATTCGGGTTATTCGTTTTATGGGTAATCCATGTCGTATTGCTCTTTTCGCGTTTATCCTCCTCCTTGTCCGGCTTTTGTTCGAAATAATCCATCGGTAGAAGTCGGATGTAGTTGTAGGTTTTTCCTTCAGAACTCGTTTCCATATTGTATTCGCTTGATGCGGGACATTCAAGCATGTACAGATTCTTGGCCAT
>JAIYBR010000220.1 GCA_027488435.1 Flavobacteriales bacterium | reverse complement strand
TAGGCACGTTACAAACCTACGTTCGTCCGCAAGGAAATGGTGTTCGGGTAGACGATGGTTTTGAACAGGGAATGGCAATTCCGATTTATTATGACCCCATGATTGCCAAACTCATTACGCACGGCAAAGATCGAAACGAAGCTATCGCACGCATGGTGCGCGCAATTGATGAGTATGAAATTACCGGCTGTCAGACAACGCTTACTTTCTGTCGTTGGGCCATTCAACACCCGGCATTCGTAAGCGGTGATTTCGATACGCATTTTGTAAAGAAATACTTTTTACCTGAAGTGCTTACGAATGAAAACGATGAGGAAGTGATCGTGGCTGCTTTGGCTGCGGCCGATTGGCTGAGTAATCACGCAAAGCCATCAATACAAGGCGCTAAAATTGGCACCGAGTCCCAATGGCAACGGGTCCGTCGTGCATTATAGTTCACATCGCTGTGGTTTGTTAAATTCTCTGCTTAGTGGCAACAAGAGCCGCAATCAGTCGTAAGATTGTTATGTACGAGTAATCTATGCGGAAAATCGCTTATATAGTTGCAAGCATGGCTCTACCGATGGCTTCCTTCGGCCAAAGCGAGGATTTCAAAAGCTCAGCTACTGAGCCTGTTCAATATGTAATACTGGATACATTAATTACCGACTATTATTTCTCGGTTTGGTATACTGAAAATGGAGACACGGTTGTAAAGGCCACTCACTCGGCCATCGAGATTTCTGGACGAACAAACAATCGTCTTCAAAAATCACGATATGACAAGCTTCAGAAAAAAGTCATTAAAACATACCCATATGCAAGGGCTGCCAGAAATGTTATGCGAACGTATGACGCGCTTTGTGTGCATATAACCGATGAAAAACAACGAAAAGCCTTACTTGACAAAGCCGAAAAGCATCTCATGGAACAATTTGAGAAGGATCTTAGAAGCATGACTATCTCTGAGGGAGTAATTCTGGTTAAATTGATTGATCGACAAACCGGAGATACAGGCTATGAGCTTCTTCGCCAACTGAAGGGAAAGTTTTCAGCTTTTATGTGGCAAAGTGTGGCGCGTATTTTTGGACAAAATCTGAAAGCGGAATACGATGCAGAAGGAGATGATGTCTGGATAGAAAATATCGTTGCGCTTATTGAAGATGGCACCATACCGGTAGCCGATAAATCGGTAGATCCATTTGGGGTTGGACAGAATTACTAAGGGCGAAGGGCGAAGGGCGAAGGATGAGGTAGCTGAGCGAAGTCGAGGCTAGTGTTTCAAAGGCCGCTTTTTAATCATACCACCACGTGTGTCTTTCACGCTGCTCATTACAACAAATGCATTGGTTGTGATTTTGGCTAGTTCCGTATTAAGCTTACCGATTTCGAGACGTGTTATGACGGTGTAAATGATTTCCGAATCGATTGTTTCGCCTGTTTTTCCATAACCTCTCTTTCCCTGATACACCGTAACCCCTCGCCCCATTTTCTGGATGATCATTTCTCGAATTTCTTCAGCGTGCGGAGAAACTATCGTAACGCCGATATACTCCTCTACTCCTTCAATAAGGAAATCTAAGGTCTTGGATGCCGCGTAATAGGTAATCATGGAATACAATGCGATCTCTATTCCCAAAAAGTAAGCGGCCACCGAGAAAATGAATACGTTCACTATGGCCACGATATCGCCGATGGTCATACCTGTTTTACGGCTTAGATGGATGGCCACTACTTCTGTACCATCAATAACGGCACCGCCTCTAACGGCGAAACCAATGCCCGCGCCTAAGAATAATCCGCCAAAAACGGCAACCAGCAAGGAGTCATTGGTCACCTCCGGGAAATGCACAGTCGCCAGCACCAATGCCAGCGAACCAATTGCGATGACTGTCTTGACGACAAACTGTTTGCCCATGATATGATACCCCAAAACGATGAATGGGATATTGATCAGTACTACGAAAACAAACAAAGGCAAATCGGTCAAAATCGAAAGCAAGAGGGAAATTCCAGTTGCACCACCATCAATAAAATCATTGTGCAAGAGGAATCCTTTTAATCCGAAAGCCGCAGAGAACACCCCAATTCCAATCAAGAAAAGGTCTTTAATGTACTGTTTGACGTTGATGTAGACATCGCGATATGCTTTAGCTACCGCAAACGATGAAAGCTCGTCGACGCGCTCTGCGCCGGTAACCTTCAGAACTGCCTTCATGAATTGCTTGCGGATGATGGATTGCATGGGGCGAAGATAACTATTGACTCTCGACCTTCAGGTTATCCATCCTAAAGGGAGTAGTCTCTTATGCGTTGTCGTTTTTCATCGGACATCTTATCTAATGTGCGCACCATCATGTTCAATCGCGGATTTCCTTGAAAAAAACTGCGATGACGATCAATGAAACGCCAGAATAGAAGGTCCCATGTTTCCTGCCAAGGACCTTTCTTGTGGTTGCTCATCTTCAACACATAGTTGCTGCCGCTGATGTAGGGTTTGGTGGCCATCAGTCCTCCGTCGGCAAACTGACTCATGCCGTAAACATTGGGAACCATCACCCAATCATATGCATCGATGAAAAGTTCCATGAACCATCGGTAAACCTCATCGGGATCGAACTCATTGAGAAGCATGAAATTCCCCACAATCATCAAGCGCTCTATATGATGGCAATAGCCTGTTTCGCGAACTTTTCGAATGGTGTCATCTACTGGTTCAATTCCGGTTGTTCCCATCCAGTAATCGCGAGGAATTTTTCGTTTAAAACCCCAATAGTTTCGAGTTCTTTCCAATCTTCCTTTCCAATCATATACCATTCGGATATACTCACGCCAACCCAAAACCTGCCGCATAAAACCTTCCAACGAATTCATGGGAACCTCATGCTGTTCTGCAAATTGAAGCGTTTGGTCTATAACCTCTCTTGGAGTAAGCAAACCAATGTTGAGCATAGGAGTGAGTACGCTGTGGTGCAAGTAAATTTCTCCGCACACTATGGCATCTTCAAAGGGGCCGAAATCGTGAAACCTTTGCAACAGGAACTTTTCGAGCCAATCTAATGCTTCCGCTCGGTCGATGGGATAACGAAAATCTCCTAATGGCAACTCATACGGATTTTCGAAATTCTTCTTCACGTAGTGCACAGCGTCATCCCAAACAGCAGAACTATCCAACTTGGGAATCGATGGTGGTTTTGCTCCCGACGGATATCGCTTGCGATTTTCTTCATCGAACGACCATTGACCACCCATAGGTTGCCCTGCATTGTCTACCAAAACATGATGCTTCAACCGTTGTTTCTTATAAAAATCGGCATGGAACAATCGCTTCTTCCCTCCTGAATAATCCAGCACTTCTTTCTTTGATTCTAAGAACTGCAGACTGTGATGCCACTGAATGGTAATGCCCGCTAATTTGGCAGCACTCACGAGTCGTCTCTCCAGCCAATCATCGACAACGTCATAAACATGTACTTCCTTGATTTCTTTTCCGGCAAGCACTTGCAAAAGCTGCTGTGAATCGGCAAGCGGCTGATGTGCCTCCAGGTAATGCACTGTTTTTCCTTTCGCCAACAATGCTGCCTCAAACATCTTCATGGTTGCCCGGTGGTAGGCCAGTTTTAAAGGATGAAAATGAAACTGCGTGAAAAAGAGAGGCTCTTCCAATAGGTAAAAATCAGTGCCGTCAGTATCGATAGCCGATTGAAACAGTTGATGGGGAAATAAAATAAAGACTTTCATAATTCACCTTTGCTCATTCTGCACCGATTACTGCAATACTTCACTTCGTCCCAAACAAGCGCCCACTTTTTTCTCCACGAAAATGGGCGCTTGCATTTCAAACATTCTTTTTCAGGTAGATTTTGCTTCTTTACACCGCGCATTAATTTCAAAACAACAGCGGATAAAAAAGGTTTCAAATCATTGAAAGAACCATACTAATAACCGACTATAAACTTCCCTGTCTTGAACACGCGATCGCCAACTAGCTCAAAGAAATATGTGCCCGCAGCTAATTCTTTACATGAGAAATGTAACAAATCTCCCGACTGATGTAAATTGAAGCTTTTAACCGTATCACCTTTCTCGTTGTAAAGAAAAAGATTAACATCATCATCCAGCATTTGGGGCATTTTTAAATAAATCATATTTGTTGCAGGATTAGGGTATGCTTTAATCGCAAATGGGTTCTCAAAATCCTTCAGCAATAAGGGCTGCGAGCTCAATTCCAATTCATCAATAAATAATGTGCTACCTGAAATAGCTTCATCAAAAGGAAAAGCGGATGACATTAGTTGAATGCGCATTGTATCAGGATGCTGAAACAACTGAATGGGAATCTCAAAAAATGTCCATTCCTCCGTTGGATAAAATTGATAGTATGCACCGCCGATATTCACCTGATTGCTGAGCATTTCGAGCGATATACACCCGGCATCATTTCCATCCGAAAGGTACTTGTACCACCCGCGCACGGTATCGGCTATTTCAGTGTATGGAATTCCTCCATACCACTGTTGACTTTCATTCATGTACCCCATGTACATTCCGGAAGGATGAACATGATTCTCCCAATCCTGATAAGAGGTCATCATCGCCGCAAAACTCCCAAAGGGTGTATCCTCCGTTCTTCCGGCCATCATCCCAAAGGATCCCCATTCGTGCGCATGGTGAATGTGGCCATGCATCCAGTGTTCAAAATCATGATTTGCCAGCTGTGGCATTACATAGCGACCTTCAAACGTGAGCTCGTCCAATTCGAGGAAACTACCTGACGACATTACCTCCGGATGCCGAACATCGCTCGATACAGCAGCAATAATGACCGAGTCGGGAAATTCAGAAAGGTTCAAACTTTCATGAAATTGAATGAATGTGTCTTGTTCTCCATAAAATGGAATGGTACGCAGTCGAATAATCTCGCCCTGCTTTTTGAAAACAACTACGAGCAAGGCGGTATCCAAACCCAAGGTTTGGTAGCGGGCGTAACCGCTCAACATGCTCGGTATTTCGTGGTATTCCTCCCCGCCTTCACCCGCAAGTGGATCGCCACCCGTATTCGAAAAATAGCCTGGCATTATCAGTCCATTCTGGCCATCAGTTGTCATTCGAATAGCATAGCCTGATCCGTTATATCCCGTAACCGGTGATATAGTTACCCCATTATTTTGCTGAATGGTTTCAATGTTGGAGGAACGCCAATGGAGTGGATCAAAATAACTGGTCAGTGTCCAGTCCTCAAAGTTTCCATTGGGAATTGTTTGTGCGGCTGCGCTTAGATTCAACGCAATTACCGCTAAGTATACTGTAATCTGTTTCATGGCTAATAAATTGATGAAACAAGATTACCCTACTGAAACTGCGAAAGAAAGACCATCCCTCACTCACGATGATGAGTAGCATCATAGCGAAAAAACTCGAGAAAAATACCGAGACGAAAAGCGAGAAATAAAAATAGATTTACTTCAAATCGGCGATAACATCCATTGGGTCGCTACCGGCAGAATAAGACTTGAGCCATTGTCCTTCGGGAGAAACAAGAACTTTGTGGAAGTTCCACTCCACTTTGTCATCGGATACACCATTAGCTTCTTTGTTCATCAACCAAGTGTAAACCGGATGCTGTTCTTTTCCTTTCACGTCAATTTTAGATGAAAGCGGAAAGGTGACACCATAATTCTTAGAACAGAACTCGCCGATTTCTTTTTCGCTTCCGGGCTCTTGACCTAGAAACTGGTTGCAAGGGAAACCAATGATAACGAGTTTATCCTGGTGCTTTTCATATAATGCCTGGAGCTTGGTGTACTGTGGAGTGTGTCCGCATTTACTTGCCACATTCACGCAAAGGACATACTTACCCTTGTAACTATTCATCGATACAGACTTTCCTTCAATGTCAGTGTAAGTCAATTCAAAAAAGGACTTGGGAGTTTGATTAATCATCGTTTTTTTCAATTCAGGGGAAACGTAATTTCTGAAGCTGAAGGCCAAAGCTGCCAACGCTACGATCGCTAGTATTACAAGAGCAGTTTTCATAAGGTTAAAACATCCAATTGAAGTGGAAGTTCAGTAGACCAGGAAAATTCTACACGTGCATGAAACCTTATTTTGTTGGTATGCGTTCAATGAGAAAATACCTAAAACAAGACTATGAAAACGCTTGATATGAAAAACGCGCAATTGAATCAAGTTGCAGAGCTCATGAATACCCTTTCTGACATGCAATTGAAAATGTCGCGGGTGAAATCGATGTTCCCAAACTACCACCAGCACCTTCAGCAATCATACAACCAGCTCATCATGCAAGCGAGGCGAAACCATGTTTTGCCGCCGTGGTTGAATGCTTAACATGCTTTTGGCTTAAACATAAAACTATAACCTAACTTTAAATAGAATGCCTCGACCCAGAAAGTCGGGGCATTTCTCATTTTGCAGACTGACTGTAACACGTAAATCGATTCTCGCGGCAAAAACCATATAGCGAAATACCCAACTCCTTGCAGAAGTCGACGGCCAACGTCGAAGGCGCCGAAACCGCCAGCAAATTGGGAACCCCGGCAGCAAAGCACTTCACAACTATTTCGTATGACACTCTCCCACTCACGAGCATGTAATTGGCATCCTTCAATTTTTCTGCATTTACAAGTGCACCAATCACTTTATCGACTGCGTTGTGGCGGCCAATGTCCTCGCGCAACTCCAATAACCGATGCTCTCGATTGAACAGCGCAGCGGCATGGCTTCCGCCTCCGATTAAGTAATCGCTTTGTTTCTTGCGCATTTCAGCGAACATTCGCTCCACCTGCTCCAATTTGAGCGCATCATTTTCGCCCGAAAGCTTTCCGTTTGGAATCTGTAGTTCTGTTATTCCGCATATGCCACAACTGGCCACCGACAACAAACTTCGCTTGTTCAATTGTGCTGCGTGTAAGTCGACCTCTTCGGGCGCAACATCGACGATTGAGATAAAACCCTCATTGCTGCGTTCAACAATTTCGATTGCGATGGGCCCATGCTTTTTTCGTGCAACTCCTTCGGTAAACAATAGACCGCGCACCAGATCCATTTCGTCGGCGGGAGTGTGCATGGTCAATGTGAACGGCTCGCCCCCGATACGAATCGAAAGCGGATGTTCGAGCGTGAGTTCATCGCTTACCCGATTTGAACCCTCGCGGGAGATCTTTAATCCGTCGTATGTGTTGGTGCCGTTCATAAGGTGAATAGTAAATAGTAAATAGTGAATTGGTAAATGTTGAATAGTTCGCATCCACTCGCCATTCGTCATTCGTCATTTGTCACTTCCTTCCAATACGCCCTCAAATCCGCTTTCACCTCGCCACTCATAATCAGCAGTCCTATGATATTCGGAAATGCCATTCCGAGGATCATCATGTCGCTGAAATCGACCACGGCCCCAAGCCCTGAAACAGTACCTATGACCGTGCACACCATAAAGAGGATATTGAACGACTGCTTAATCCAGTTTTTCTCACCAAACAAATACGCCCACGACTTCATGCCATAGTAACTCCACGAAATCATGGTAGCATAGGCAAATAATATAATCGCTACCATGAGAACCCAGTCGAACCAAGGGAATATACTCGTGAATGCAGCATTTGTTAGCGACGATCCTGTGAGCCCTTGCGGATCGGCTGCGTAACCGGTAAACACGAGCACGAGAGCTGTCATCGTGCAAACTATGACAGTATCGATAAACGGCTCGAGCAACGAAACAAATCCTTCACTGATGGGCCGATCAGTTTTGCTTGCACTGTGCGCTATGCTGGCTGATCCAATACCCGCTTCATTGCTGAAACTGGCTCTTCGAAAGCCCATCATCATAACCCCTATAAAACCTCCCTTCATAGCATCTGCATGAAAAGCCCCATTCCAAATTTGAGTGAATGCTTCGCCGATATGGGAGATGTTGGCGCCAATAATCAAGAGCGCGAACAACACATACACAGCCACCATAAAGGGCACTATCTTATCTGAAACACGCGCAATGCTTTTGATACCTCCCATGATGACCAATCCCACAGCCAGCGCCATGATAATACCAAACGTGAGCGATGAAATGCTATCCGCACCCAGTGTTTGGGCCACCTGCGCGTAGGCCTGGTTGGCCTGAATCATATTGCCTCCACCCAAGGTTCCGCCGATGCACATAACTGCAAACACGGCCGCCAACACTCTACCGAAACCCTTCATATTGCGAATAGCCAGGCCTTTCGACAGGTAATACATAGGGCCACCGCTCACCTCACCTTTTGCATCAATGACGCGGTACTTCACGCCGAGCGTGCATTCAATGAACTTGCTGCTCATACCGACCAAGCCGGCAACAATCATCCAAAACGTGGCGCCGGGGCCTCCCACGGCTATAGCCACCGCCACCAGCGAGATATTGCCAAGCCCTAATGTTCCACTCAATGCCGCAGTAAGCGCTTGAAATTGCGAAACTTCACCCTTGTCTTCCGGTTTGGCAAACTTGCCACGTGTGATATCCAGCGCATGCTTAAAGCCACGAATATTGATGAATCCGAAATAGAGCGTAAACCAAACCGCAGCGCCAATAAGCAACACAACAACCAGCCAGCAGTCTTGTGTGACGGGCTGACCGTTGGGATGCAGGAATGGAAGGCCATTACTGTCGTACACGACGGGATCGTAGATACCGCATGCGGCGAAGGGATCCCACAACAGAACCAGGGCGAGCGCATCGACCAGGGGCGTAAACCACTTGTTGAGCCTCTCTTCAACGGAAACTGCCTTAACAAGAACCACCGCACTGGATTGATTACCCAAACTATCGGTAACGCTGATGGTATAGGAAATCCCTTCTTGCATACCCGAGCATACACTGCTTGTCAACTCCGTATCCTTTTTGGACCAACGGTATTCAAAAGGAGCTACCCCGCCTTCGATGGTTACAGAGCAAGAAGCATCACCAATTTCCGTTGATGGATTTTGAGTTGTAACACTCAGTTGCATCTGCGCCAAAGAAGCAATGTTTAGGATGCACGAGGCGAAGAGTAGAATGTAATATTTCATAGTTGTTAAAAGGGGTGGTATAATAAGCTTCATGAGTTGGAAATACCCACCTTCACTCCGACGTGCTTGCGCTCGTTGAGCTCGGTAACCATGAAGTCGGCGAGATCGCCGCTCGTTATTTTCCAGCCGGGCGTTGGATAGTTGTCTTGCACTTTGTAGGCACCGGTTCGGTCGCCATCTTCAATCATGGGCGGACAAACAAAGGTGAACTCCATGCGGCTGGTAAGCAAGGCATCGAGCACCCGAATGTGCGCCTGCGTGAGGTCTACGTACTCACGCGGAAAGGTTGATGTTTCATACACCTTCAAATGCTCACTTGC
>JAIYBR010000202.1 GCA_027488435.1 Flavobacteriales bacterium | reverse complement strand
CTTGTCTCGATGTATTGGAGTATGAAAAATCATCGCTCGAAGGGCTACAATTAAATTCAGAAGAAATGATCTTGCGTGAGCTCAGCGGCATGTCCAATGTGATATTGACCCCTCACATCGCCGGCTGGACAGTCGAGTCGTATGAAAAGCTGAGCAGCGTCCTCGCCGATAAAATTCTACGAGAAGGAGAATACGCGTAAGCGAAGAGACAACGTCAATCCATTTTTTTCGCGCGATTCCAATACACATCCATTTCGTCTAGCGACATTTCTCCCAGCTTTTTACCGTCTTTGGCGCTTTCTACTTCCAGGTATTGAAAACGCTTGATGAACTTGCGGTTGGTTTTCTCCAGCGCATCTTCCGGGTTGATTCCTTTGAAACGAGCGTAGTTAATCAGAGAAAACAACACATCGCCAAACTCCTCCTCCATCTTATCACTGTTGGCATCTGCCTCCACCTTAAACTCTTCCAACTCTTCCTGAACCTTATCCCACACCTGGTGCGCATGTTCCCAATCGAAACCGACTCCACGCGCCTTGTCCTGAATGCGCGATGCCTTCACCAATGCCGGCAAACCTTGAGGCACACCTTCTAAAACACTCTTCTTCCCTTCCTTCAACTTGAGTTTTTCCCAATTCGACTTCACCTCTTCTTCATTGGCAACCACCACATCGCCGTAGATGTGTGGGTGACGACTAATGAGCTTCTCGCAAATCCCGTTGAGCGAATCGGCAATATCAAACGCACCTTGCTCACTAGCGATTTTAGAATAGAAAGCCATGTGCAGGAGAATATCGCCAATCTCCATTTTGAGCTCTTGCAAGTCGCCCTTGATGATGGCATCGCCCAACTCATACACCTCTTCAATGGTGAGGTGGCGAAGACTTTCCAAGGTCTGTTTCTTATCCCACGGACACTTTTCGCGTAACTCATCCATGATATTTAACAGGCGCTCAAAAGCGTCTTTTTTGACTTGCATAGAATTCATGGAGCAAAAGTAACGTGCCGATGATCCGCAGTGCGCGCGAATCAAACGGATGCGAAAGCTCGTTTATTCACAATTTTTCTTAGCCGTTGGCCGCATTCCCATTCCGTTCGTTTATTCGCGACATGAAAAATATATTCATTGCCTCTGCGCTGTGCGCAGTTTCCTTTTCTGCGATTGGTCAAAGCAGCGTGATTGCACCCACCATAAGCGATTTCAACCAATGGCATATGCTCGATGCTGCTGATGGTTCATTGGGCGTAAGTGCCATCCGTTCATACAACGAACTGCTGAATGGCAAGAAAGGCGCTCCGGTGGTGGTGGCCATCATTGACAGTGGCACTGAAACCTTCCACGAGGATCTGCGCGATAAAATTTGGGTGAATGCAGACGAGATTCCCGACAACGGCAAGGACGATGACAAAAATGGCTACATCGACGATGTGCACGGATGGAGCTTCATAGGCGGCCCGGGCGGTGATGTTTCAGCCGACAATCTGGAGTTTACCCGTATTTACCGCGACAAAAAAGCAAAATACGGAAGTGTAACAGATGCGTCACAAGTGGCAAAGGCCGACAAGGCCGACTACGAACACTACCTCAAGATGAAAGGTGAATACGAACGCCGCATGGAAGAAGCACAAGGAGGCCTCATGCAGATTGCCATGGTGGAACAATTCGCTACCGGTGCGAAGGATGCAGTGCGCCAACATCTCGGAAAGGATTCTTACACCTTAGAAGAAGTGCAAGGCATTCAAACAGACGATGAGTTTTTATCGGCTGCAAAAGGGTTTGTCATTATGTCGATGACAGAAGACATCGACTCTCAGATTGCAGCAGGTCGTGAATATTATCAAACGCAAACCGACTTCCAATTGAATCTCGATTTCGATCCACGTTCAATGGTGGGCGACAACTACAACGACATCAACGAGCGCATCTATGGCAACAATCACATCGATGGACCGGAAGCAGAGCACGGGACTCACGTGGGTGGTATTGTAGGCGCCTCTTGGAATGGAAAAGGAATGGATGGCGTTTGCGAAAACGCTCAATTGATGGTCATTCGCTGCGTGCCCAACGGCGACGAGCGCGACAAAGACGTAGCCAATGCGATTCGATACGCCGTAGATAACGGTGCACGCGTGATCAACATGAGCTTCGGAAAAAGCTTCTCACCCGGCAAAGCAGCAGTCGATGAAGCTGCTAAATATGCGGAAAGCAAAGGAGTGCTTCTGATTCATGCTGCGGGCAACGACTCGAAGAACATCGACGAGCAACCCAACTTCCCGAAGGACACCTACAACGACGGCGGTGTATGCAGCACCTGGATGGAAATTGGCGCTAGCGGCCCAACCGCAGATGCAATCATGGCCGACTTCTCCAATTACGGCAAGAAATCGGTGGATGTATTTTCACCAGGAGTCGATATATACAGCACTGTTCCCAGTGGTGGATTCAAAGACAATAGCGGAACAAGTATGGCTGCTCCCGTAGCCAGCGGTGTTGCTGCTACGATCATGAGTTACTACCCGCAACTCTCTGCAGCAGATGTAAAGGCCATCATGATGAAAAGCGCAACCAACTACAAGAAAGTAAAAATTGAACGCATCGTGGAACGCAAAGCAATAGGTAAATTCTTTGCACGCATTTTCATCAGCAAGAAGAAAAATGAACAGTCCGAAATTCCTCCGCGCATTTATAAAAGCAAGTCGATTCGCTTTGGCAAGATGAGCGTGACTGGAGGCGTTATTAATTTGTATGAGGCACTGAAAATGGCTGAGACTTGGAAGAGGTGAGGGGTAAGGGGTAAGGGGTAAGGGATGAGGGGTAAGGAATAAAGGATGAGGGATAATAGATAAGGGTGAAGGGTGAGGAGGATTGTTTGAAATTTTAAGAAATACAGAGTCTGAGATGAAAATTGGCATAATCGGATCGGGTGCGATGGGCAGCGGCATTGCACAGGTTGCTGCGCAAGCCGGACATGATGTGGTTGTATTCGACCAGCAAAAGTCTGCGTTAGATAGAGCTGAAAATGCCCTGAAAAGCACCTTCGCCAAGTTGGTTGAAAAAGGAAAGATTTCAGAGCAAGATTCTGCTTCCATTTTCGGTCGGGTTGCCTTTCGCGAAACGATAGATTCACTTTCATCCTGCGGATTGGTGATCGAGGCTATCGTAGAGAACCTTGATGTCAAAAAATCCGTTTTTCAATCGCTCGAAAAACTGGTGAGCCCCGACTGCATTCTTGCCACCAACACTTCTTCCCTATCGGTAACTGCTATTGCCGCAGCGTGCAGCAAACCGGAAAGATTCATCGGTATTCACTTCTTCAATCCGGCACCACTCATGCCACTGGTTGAAATCATCCCAGCTCTTCAGACCAATGCGGAACTTGCAAGCACATGCGCCAATCTGATGCGTGCATGGGGCAAAGTGCCTGTGGTTTGCAAAGACACTCCCGGTTTTATTGTCAACCGTGTAGCACGCCCCTACTACAGCGAAGCTCTGCGTATTTACGATGAGGGCATTGCTGACATGGCAACCATCGACTCCGCCATGCGTAACCAGGGGTTTCGCATGGGGCCGTTCGAGTTGATGGACATGATTGGTCACGACGTAAATTACACCGTGACGGAAAGTGTATTTGCCGCCATGTATTTCGACCCTCGCTTTCGTCCAAGTATCACACAGAAAAAATTAGTCGAAGCAAACTGGCTCGGGCGCAAAGCGGGTCGTGGTTTTTACAACTATGCCGAAGGTGCTGAGCGACCAAATCCATCCTCAGATGTGGAGCTGAGCACTGCTATTTCCAATCGCATTCTCGCTATGCTTATCAACGAAGCGTATGACGCGCATTATCTCGGTGTTGCTTCAGCAGAAGATATCGACCTTGCCATGACCAAAGGCGTCAACTATCCCAAAGGTCTTATCAGCTGGGGCAAGGAAATCGGATTAGATGTAATCGTTGAACGTATGAATGTACTTCAACTCCAGTATGGTGAGGACAGGTATCGAGTGAGCGCAGGTATTCACAAGGCTTAATTGAAAGGAGCATCGTCATCGAATCCGATGACGGTTTGATCTTCGGAATTAGTCCTTTTCTTTCTCGAGCATCTTCTTCATCGCCAGCATTTCGTCGCGCAAGCGAGCGGCTTCCATGAAATCCATATCACGGGCTGCCTTTTCCATTTTGCGGGTGGTTTGCTCAATGGCTTTTTTCAATTGCTCTTCACTCAAGTAGCTGAGCACAGGGTCGGCCGCTGCGCCCACGAGATGTTCCTCTTCGTTGTAAACAGCCTTTCGCTTGTCGAGCACTCCGCTTTGTTCGAAGATGGTTGATTTGCCCTTCTTCACCTGGGTCGGCGTGATGCCATGCTCAAGGTTGTAAGCGACCTGCTTCTCGCGTCGGCGACTCGTTTCATCAATCGTTTGTTGCATGCTGTCCGTAATCTTATCGGCATACATGATTACACGCCCGTTTACGTTACGCGCTGCGCGCCCAGCCGTTTGTGTCAGCGAACGGTTGCTGCGCAGAAAACCTTCCTTGTCGGCGTCCATAATGGCCACGAGCGACACTTCCGGCAAGTCGAGACCTTCGCGTAAAAGATTAACTCCTACGAGCACATCGAATTTACCCTCACGTAAATCGCGCAAAATTTCGATGCGATCGAGCGTTTGCACTTCGCTATGTATATAGCGACATGCGATGCTCAGCTTATCTAAGTATTTCGCCAATTCCTCGGCCATGCGCTTGGTGAGCGTCGTCACTAGCACACGCTCATCCTTGGCAATCGTCGCTTGTATCTCACCAATCAAATCATCGATTTGATTGAGTGACGGACGCACATCAATCGACGGATCGAGCAAGCCGGTAGGACGAACCACCTGCTCTACCAATACACCGCCCGATTTTTGCAATTCATAATCGGCCGGCGTAGCGCTCACATACACTACTTGATTTTGAAGGCCCTCCCACTCATCAAACGTCAGAGGACGGTTGTCCATGGCGCTCGGCAAGCGGAATCCGTAATCGACCAGATTCACCTTGCGTGAACGGTCGCCACCATACATGGCCCCCACCTGCGAAACAGTGACGTGGCTTTCATCGATGACCATTAGGTAATCTTCCGGAAAATAATCGAGCAGACAGAAAGGGCGCTGTCCTGGCTGACGTCGGTCGAAGTAACGCGAGTAATTCTCAATGCCTGAGCAGAAGCCGAGCTCCTTCATCATTTCAATATCATAGACCACGCGTTCTTCCACCCGTTTGGCTTCGATGAACTTGCCCTGCTCTTCAAAGGCCTTCACCTGCTTCACCATGTCTTGCTGAATCTCCCAAATGGCCTGGGTCATGGTTTCGCGACTGGTTACAAACAAATTTGCCGGGTAAATGGAAATCATTTCAAAGTCCATAATCTTCTTGCCCGTGTCTACATGAATTGTATGAATCGATTCGATCTCGTTTCCGAAAAACGTAACGCGCACGGCATAATCTGCATAAGCCAAGTAAACATCTACATTATCGCCTTGAACGCGAAATGTACCGCGCGTGAAATCGGCACGAGTGCGGCTGTAGAGTCCCTCCACCAAGCGATGCAGAAAACCTTGTCGGCTCATGACCTGGCCACGTTTTATAGGGATTACGCTCTTGTGGAACTCAATGGGGTTTCCGATACCATAAATGCACGATATACTGGCTACGACAATCACATCTCGTCTGCCGCTGAGCAGCGCGCTGGTAGCAGACAGGCGAAGCTTTTCAATCTCGTCATTGATTTGAAGATCCTTTTCGATGTAAACGCCTGTAGTCGGAATAAAAGCCTCCGGTTGGTAATAGTCGTAGTAGCTCACAAAGTACTCGACCATGTTATTCGGAAAAAATGCTTTGAACTCTGAGTAAAGCTGAGCAGCCAGCGTCTTGTTATGGCTCAGCACAAGCGTTGGCCGTTGAGTGTTGGCAATGACATTGGCCATCGTGAACGTCTTTCCTGAACCTGTCACGCCCAACAACGTTTGGTACTTGTCGCCTCGCTCCACACCATCGGTCAATTCACGAATAGCGGTAGGCTGATCGCCACTAGGCGTGTAGGCCGATGTAAGTTCAAATTTCACCAGGCAAAAGTAACAGGCCCATGAAGGCATGCCGTTGCTGTTGGGAATATTTGATAAGAATTTGGAATGATGAGTTGCATTACACTGAAATTTCGCGAACGATGGACATCAATATAAACACCCCCGCCCTGCTCTTCCCGGCTGTGAGCCTTATCATGCTGGCGTATACAAATCGCTTTCTGGCACTGGCCAGCGTAGTGCGCAATCTTCACGACCGTTATCACAATCTCGACGACACGAAGAAACCACTCATTCATGCACAAATAAAGAACTTGCGCATTCGTATGCGCATTATCCGCAACATGCAGATACTCGGCGTCAGCAGCTTTATCATCGCTATCGTTTGCATGTATGCCATTACGATTGGAAAAATGGAAACCGCAAGTTTCCTCTTTGCCGCTTCGCTCGTGCTGTTTGCCATATCGTTAATCTTATCGTTGTGGGAACTCTTTATCAGCACCCGTTCTATCGAAATCGAACTGAGTGATCTGGAGCTTGACGCTGACGATTGACACTCGCCAAGAAATCAAAATCTGCTGTTAATATCTCTTATGCGGCGTTAATTTGCAATCGTGCGAAGACCTTACTTTACGTAGTTGTACATGTCAAAACGTCGCAAGAGAATACGCATAGCCCAATACATCTTTGTTGCCCTGGTGACCCTGATGTTCAGTGGCTATTTTGCACTGCAGATGCCTGCTGTGCAAACGTGGCTTGCGCATCGACTAAGCGACTATTTATCGAAGGAATGGAACACCAAGGTTTCCATTGGCACCGTGAGCATCGACATTTGGGCTAAGCTTCACGCTACCGATATCTACATCGAAGACCAACGCGGCGACTCACTGATTTACGTAGAATCGCTCGATGCCGACAACTACTCCTACGATGATGTAAGTGGTAAATTGGTGGTGAATAGCCTTCACCTGCAATCGCCTTATTTCAATTTGATGAGGCATCAACAAGACACTCTCCTCAATTTTAATTTCCTGGTGGAATATTTCGACAGCGGTGACACTTCACAAACAGAAACCTTCATTGCGCTCAACCATTTGCACCTGCAAAACGGCAGGTTCAATTACATCAACGAGCATCGAGATCTCGACACTACGTTCGGTGTAGACTGGAATCACCTGAAGTTAAGTCAAATCAATTTGGAGGTAAATGACTTCCGCATGGAAGGCGATAGCACGCACGCTTTCGTGAGCCATTTGTCGATGAATGAGGTGAGCGGATTCAAACTTGATGAGTTTTCGCAGGAGTTGACACTGGCCAATGATGAAGTGCACATGGATGATGTGAACCTGTTTGCCGGCGACAGCGAATTGCAGGGGAATTTGCATTTTACGGTTCATTCGATTGATGATTTCGATTTCTTCGAAACGAAGGTTCCGATGCAACATACCTTTACCAAGGCGCGCATCAATCTGAATGACCTGAGCTATTTCGCCCCGGAACTGAAGGGGATGAATCAACCCGTAGTAATCGATGGAACGGTGCGTGGCACCATAGCGAATTTGAAAGCGAGAAATCTCGAACTTCAATTCAACGACAACAGCCGATTTAAGGGGAACGTTGACATGGAAGGCCTTCCCGATATCGATCAGACATTCATTCAACTCGACATCGACGAACTCACCACGAATAAGCAAGAGCTTGAAGAAATTCCGCTACCTCCTTTCGACGGAGCCACGTTTATTGAATTACCCAACAACATTGCATACCTAGGACAAATCACCTATTCGGGCGACTTCACCGGGTTTATCAGTGACTTTGTGACTTACGGCACGGTAACTACAGCAATCGGAAATGTTCAGGCCGATATTTCACTCAAGGAAGATGCAGGGATTCAAGACTACCGTTATGACGGATCTATTCATCTCGATCAATTCAATCTCGGTTCATTCTATCAAACAAAATCGCTCGGGCCTATCACGTGCGGCATTAATGTGCAAGGAACAGGGCTAGAACTGAAGAAAATAAATGCAACATTCGACGCATCCATCAATGAGCTTCACGCCAACGATTACGCCTACCGCAACATCGAGGCATCGGGTCACTTCAGACACCGAGCCTTCACCGGCATTGTTGCCATTGATGATCCAAACCTGAGCATGGACTTCAGCGGAACCATCGATTTCATGCAGGATCAGCCATTACTGGATTTCAACACACACATACAACATGCGAATCTGGATGAATTGAACTTACTTCAAGAATATGACTATAGTGCAGTGAGCGGCGACATACAAATTCATAGTGTTGGATTGGAGTTCGAGCAATTTGTTGGCGATGTTCAGGTGCGCGATCTCACCTATTGCGCCATGAACAATGACTATTATCTCGACCACTTGACCATTCATTCACAGCGCAGTGGAACACCCAGCATCACGCTTCAGTCTGACATCGCATTTGCGGAATTGCGTGGTGATTACAACCTGAGAGAAATTCCAAGTTCGCTTTCCGAAATTGCATCACGGATCTTTCCTTCGTTTAAGCCAACCATACGTGAACATAAAACTCAGCAATTCACATTAGATGCGCAGATTTATGATGTTTCGCAAATCACCCAGGTATATGCCCCTGACGTTGAAATTGCCCCGGGAACACGCATCAGTCTCGAGCTCAATGAACCCGATTCGTTTTTTCAAACCACGGTTTCAAGTCCATTAGTGAAGTATCAGGAAAACAAGATTGAAGGACTCACATTTGACATTCAGCACCCTGATGAATCATTCTATGTAACAGCGTCATGCGATTTACTGAATGCTTCGAATGTCTTGTTTCGCGATATTGCCATCGATGGTCGCACATTTAAAGACACGCTCTATACAGCTATTAGTTGGAATAACGGTAACCGTCAGTTTGAAGGCGACTTGAATGGTAAACTCGCCATACGAGATGTCAATTCATTTGACTTCATTTTCGATAATAGTTCATTCACACTTGAAAAAGAAAAATGGGCTTTCCGCCAAGGAGCCAAGATCAGTTTGGATAGTTCATTCCTGGCTATTGAGTCGCTGGATATTTTCAATCAAAATCAAACAGTTGAAATTACAGGACAATTATTTGACTCTGATTCTAGTCTTGTACGTGTAAATGTTGAAGCCTTTGATTTATCGAGTTTAACAGTCTTCACCGGAGAAGATTACCGATTCGAAGGGTTGCTCGATGCAGCCATCAGTATCCGTGACCCATACCACGATGCCATTCTAAGCAGCAATCTCAGCATTCAAAAATTCATTTTGAACGACCGTGAATTTGGAGACTTACATGCCAATTCGATTTGGGATCCGAGGCGCGATGAGCTGAGGATCGACGGTAATTTGGAAAAGTACGAGAAAGGGTCGCCCGAACTTAATCGATACACGCCTCTTTCATTTGCTGGATACTACAGACCCAAAAACGAAAAAAGTCCACTCGACCTTACTGCCACGATTAACCAACTAGATTTGGAATTCATTAACGCATTCATGGAGCCAGAAATTCTAGACATTCAAGGATTTGCAAGTGGAACAAT
>JAIYBR010000008.1 GCA_027488435.1 Flavobacteriales bacterium | reverse complement strand
CTTTAGCTTCATGAAATTTCTAATTACAGCCCTCATACTTTTCTCTGCACTCATCAGCCAGGCGCAGAAGTTTGCCTATGTCGATTCTAAATACATTCTAAGCCATATACCGGAATATCAGCAGGCACAGGCGGAAGTCAATAAACTCAGCGCTCAATGGCAAAAGGACATTGAAAATAAATACGAGACTATCGCGAAATTGGAAACATCACTTCAAGCGGAAAAAATCTTGCTTACCGATGAAATGAAGCAGAAGCGCGAGCAAGAAATTGAATCGAAACGTCAGGAGGCCAAGGATATGCAAAAAGCCAAGTTTGGCATCAATGGCGAATTATTCAAAAAACGAGAAGAATTGGTGAAGCCTATTCAAGACAAGATTTATGAGGCTATTCAAGAGGTTGCTTCCACAAGCGCGCTCATGGTTGTGTTTGACAAATCGTCGGGTAGCAACATGCTTTACACCAATCCCAAACATGACATCAGCGATAAAGTCTTGAAAAAAATGGGACTCAAGCCCGGTGAAACGCTCGACGAAGAGGGTGGCGAAAGTGAAGGCGGCGAAAAAGAAGAAGATGGAAATAAGACCGATGGTAAAGCCGGGGGCAAGAATGACGCTTCGTCTAAAGGGGGTGATCGGACGCCGGTGAAAGATAAATAAAATTGTATGCCTACATTTGGCACGGAAATTCGAAGCCGGATTTTTCAAGATTCAATACTCACTATGATTAAAAAACTCTCTCTCGCGATCCTCTTTTGTGGATTATGGATGATCGGTCAAGCCCAAAAACTGGGTCACATCAATGGTCAAATGCTCGTGGAGCACATGCCGGAATACAAAACGGCCTACGAAGAACTAAATACCTACAAGAAGCAATACGAAGACGCCCTTGTTGCCATGCGCTCTGAATATGAAAAGCTGATCGAAGATTACAAGAAGTCTGAGCAAACAGCTCCGAAAGTTATCCTTGAAACAAAAGTGAAAGAGATTCAAGCCAAGGAACAAGGCATCTACGATTTTCAAGAACAGGCCAGTGCCGATGTGACAGCTGAAGAGCAACGCAAGGTTGCGCCAATATTAGAAAAAGCGAAACTTGCTATTGAAGAAGTAGCGAAATCGAACGGATACACCTATGTCTTTGATGCAGGTTCCGGATCAATGCTCTATATGGGCGGTGATGACATCACCAAGCTGGTATGCACGAAAATGGGAATTCCGGACTTCACAAACGAAGCGAAGGAAGCAAAGGAAGCGAAAGTAGCGCCCAAGAAATAGTAAAAAAATTAAGTTGAATGAGGCCCGGTAATTTCACCGGGCCTTATTTTTATGCTCATGAGCAACAATCGCCCAATTGGCATTTTCGATTCAGGCATTGGCGGATTAACCGTTGTCTCGGCTATTCAACGACAATTGCCAAATGAGTCGATTATCTACTTCGGTGATACAGCCCACCTGCCATACGGTGACAAATCGAAAGAACTCATTGCCGAATACGCTGTAAACATTACCAGGTTTCTGCTCGAAGAAAAGAAATGCAAGGCCATTGTCATTGCCTGCAACACAGCCTCAGCCGCGGCATATGAAGCTTTGCGCGACGCATATAAAGGTGCTGTGCCGGTAATCAATGTTATCGACCCGATGATTGAGGAGGTTATCACGGACAGTGATATCAAAAAAGTTGGAATCATAGCTACGAAAACCACCGTAGCCAGCGGTGTTTACCAGGAAAAATTTGCGCGCAGAAAACCTGAATTAGCGTTTAGCGCTTTGGCGACTCCCCTGCTCGCCTCTATGATTGAAGAGGGATTCTATAACAATACAATTAGTGAAGCTGTTCTGAATGAATATCTGAGCAATTCAATGCTCGACAACATAGATGGACTCGTTCTGGCTTGCACGCATTATCCACTTATCAAGAAGGAGATTGATGCGTTCTTCCATGGACGCGTCAAAATTTTCGATTCTGCTGAAGTTGTTGCGCGCAAGTTGAAAGGCATTCTTGAAAAGGAATTATTGCTGTGCGATTTGCCCACATCTAAAAACGAATTCTTTGTTTCCGACTACACGCGTGCTTTTGAGGCGGCTACTAAAATCTTCTTTAAGAAAGAAATTCACTTAGAGCTTTGTCGTCTGTGATTGGCTTCACGCTTGAGGTAATTTATCTAACCGCAGAGACGGAGAGAAAACTTCGGAGAATGAAAAACGTTCCTGAACGTTCGTAATTCACTTTTTTACTCACCTTCGGCTTCGCGGCCAGAATCGCTAGCCACTGCATTGATCTGCTCTGACTCGCTTCTCTCCTCTTTCTTCGGAAAAAACCGGCGCTGGAAAAGCATAATCAGAATAATTCCGACTGTGATACTGGCATCTGCGATATTGAAAATGGGCGGGAAAATTTCCGTGCGAGAATCTCCCCATGGCCAGCGAGCCGTAAAGTGAAACATGTCGACTACGTTACCCATGAGTGGCTTGGCATAGCCTTCATAATTAAGTTCTGCTTTACCAAAATACATGGTGTAGTCATTAAAGTCGGGGTCATATGTTGAACCTCTGTCGAACATGAGTCCGTAGGCCAAACTGTCAACAATGTTGCCCATGGCGCCCGCTACTATCAGGCTTACACAAACTACATATCCCCAGTGTGCCTTTTCCTTGATAAGTCGATAGAGATACCAGGCAATGCCTGTAACAACTATCAAACGGAAAACGCTCAGCGTTAATTTACCGGCATCTCCGGGAATCATCCATCCGAACGCCATACCAGGATTCTCGACAAATTGCAGATCGATCCATCCTGGAATAATGGTTTGGCTCTCGCCATAATGAAAGTTGAGTTTGACCCAAATCTTGAGTAGTTGATCTAGGACAAGAACCGTAAAAATGGTAAGGAGCGCTTTCTTCAAAATGAGTTCTAAAAAAAGAGTGAAACCATCGGTTCCGAGAACTGCGGTTTCACTCCTTCGATTTTACATTCGGTTTATTGCATGTTTTTCGCCTCGATGCTCAACGTAGCGTGAGGCACCAAGCGCAAGCGCTCTTTAGGTATCAGCTTACCGGTAACACGACAGATACCATATGTTTTATTCTTGATGCGCAGCAATGCGTTCTCCAAATTCACAATGAATTTTTCTTGACGAGCTGCCAGCTGAGAAAGTTCCTCACGATTCATCGTCTCGCTGCCGTCTTCCATCATTTTGAAGGTAGGCGCAGTGTCGTCGGTAGAATTGTCACCTTCGTGAGAAAGTGATTGTTTCAATTCTTCCAAATCAGATTTCGCAACCTTCAACTTTTCTTGAATGAGCGCTTCAAAATCTTTTAAATCCTTATCCGAATAACGTACATCAATCATACTCTTCTTCTCTTCCTTTATTATTATCGAAGCTGCAGGTGCAGCCGGCTTAACTTCTTCTTTTTTTACTACTGGAGCAGGAGCAGGCGCCGGCTTGGGTGCAGGCGCAGCAACAGGCTTGGCAACAGGCTTGGCAACAGGCTTGGCAACAACTTTTGGTTGTGCCTTGACAATAGGCTTAACGGCCTTCACCGGAGCAACCTTCTTAGCAACCGGTTTTTGTACCGGTTTTTTCGCCACGGGTTTCACCGACTTTTTAACAACCACCTTTTTTGCCACTACTTTCTTAGCGACAACCTTCTTGGCTGGTGCTTTAGCGACCTTCTTTGCGGCTTTCACAACCTTCTTAACCGGTTTAACCACCTTTTTGGCAACGACCTTTTTCGCAGCCGTTTTTTTAGGAGCGGCTTTCTTCGGAGCTGCTTTTTTAGCTACCGCCTTCTTCACGGGCTTCGCTACTTTCTTAGGAGCCACTTTTTTGGCGGCTTTCTTTACAGCCTTTTTAGGTGCGGGCTTGGCTGCCTTCTTAGGCGCCGGTTTAGCCGCCTTCTTAACAGGTTTAGATGCCTTCTTAACAGGCTTCTTAGAAGCGGCTTTTTTGGCTACTTTTTTTGTTGCCATGGTGGTAAGTTAATTTAGTTTGAAAAGTGCAATTTTAGTCGGCTTACCTTCTTCTATTTCAACATCGTACCCCTCTTGAAGGGCATCCATTAACTCGAGTTCCTCGGCTAAAATCTGAGTGCGAATATATTCTGAATTTGATGCCACCGCTTCCCGAATTATGTCACTTGATGCAATCTTCACATTTATGCGATCGGTAACATCAAAACCGGCTTCTTTTCTAAGGTTTTGCACGCGATTCACAATTTCGCGGGCAACACCCTCATTGCGGAGGGCGTCATCGAGGGTTATGTCTAAAGCCACCGTTAACGCTCCTTCATTCGCCACCTTCCACCCGGGAATATCGACTGGGATAATTTCCACATCTTCCGTGATTAGCTCAATCGTGTCCCCTTCGACAAGAACATCATATTTGCCTTGGGTTTCAATCGCCTTGATAATCTCTTCGGCGTGCATCGGCGCATATGCCTGAACAGCTTTCATGTGCTTACCGCACTTCTTACCAAGTGTTTTGAAGTTGAGCTTGAGGTTTTTCACAATGCGCGCTTGCGACTCATCGACCAGTTCAAGCTGTTTCACATTGGTTTCTGCCAAGATAATCTCGGAGACAGCTTCAATTCTATCCTTATCGCTTTGTTGAAGCACCGGAATGCGAATGGCTCGCAGCGGCTGGCGAACACGCAGGTTTTCCTTTTTACGAATGGACAATACCATCGAAGAAATTTTCTGTGCGAAATCCATACGGCTTTCGAGCTCTTGATCCATCTTCGATGCATCAGCCCTCACCAATAAACTGAGGTGAACCGACTCATAATTCAGTGCATTGGCAACACCTTCTCCATTCTTTCTAGCAGTTTCTGTCAAGTTGCGATAAAGCCAGTCGCTAAAGAATGGAGCGAAAGGCGAAGCGAGCTGTGCAACCGTAACGAGGCATTCGTGCAATGTTTGATAGGCGGCCTGTTTGTCTTGGCTCAACTCACCGTGCCAGAAACGCTTGCGGCAGAGTCGCACATACCAGTTCGATAAATGTGCATCGACAAACTCTTCGATCTCTCGCGCTGCTGCAGTCGGATTAAAATCGTCGAGGCATTCGGTCACCGTTTGAATGAGACTGTTCTGCTTCGAAATAATCCAACGATCGAGTTCGCTACGCTCGCTTAGCGGAATGGCGTTCGATCCGTAAATTGTGTATGCATCGATATTGGCGTAAATGGCAAAGAAGCCATAGGTATTGTAGAGTGTCCCGAAAAACTTGCGTTGCACTTCGGCAATTCCTTCCACATCGAACTTGAGATTATCCCATGGCTGCGCGTTGGTAATCATATACCAGCGCGTGGCATCAGGTCCGTATTTGGCAATGGTTGTGAATGGGTCGACCGCGTTGCCCAAGCGTTTCGACATTTTATTGCCGTTCTTGTCGAGCACCAATCCGTTTGATATCACATTCTTGTAGGCAACCGAATCGAAGCACATCGTAGCGATTGCGTGGAGCGTGTAAAACCAACCGCGGGTTTGATCCACACCTTCAGCGATGTAGTCGGCAGGGAATGCCTTTCGCTCATCAATCAATTCTTTGTTCTCGAACGGATAGTGCAATTGTGCATAGGGCATCGCACCGCTGTCGAACCACACATCGATAAGATCGGATTCGCGGCGCATGGGTTGACCCGATTCTGAAACCAGCACAATATCATCTGCATACGGTTTATGTAAATCGAAGCGCTCATAATTGGCTTTGCTATTGTCGCCCGGAACAAAATCGGCCAGTGGATTCGAGGTCATGTATCCCTTTGATACACTCTTTTCAATTTCCAACTTCAACTGCTCAGCACTTCCAACACACATGGCTTCAGACCCATCTTCGGTGCGCCAGATAGGCAGTGGAATTCCCCAGAAGCGTGAACGAGATAAGTTCCAGTCGTTCGCGTTTTCAAGCCAATTACCAAACCTTCCTGTGCCGGTCGATTCGGGCTTCCAGTGAATGGTGTTGTTGAGTTGCACCATGCGCTCGCGCACTTCGGGAATCTTGATGAACCAGGAGTCGAGCGGATAATACAATACCGGCTTATCGGTGCGCCAACAATGCGGATAGTTGTGTTCGTACTTTTCTTTCTTGAAAAGCTTGTTTTCGTTTTGAAGCTTTAGACAGATACGCTCATCGACGCTCAAATAGTTGAGTTTCGAAGTGTCTTTGATGAATCCTGCAAGACTTGTTTTTTGGCGTTCCAGTTCCGTTGCCTTTTCTGCATCGGAGTTGTAATCTTCCTTCACGAATTCTTCACCAAACAAGAAAACACCATCGTTTACTTCGGGCAAGAATCGTCCGCGACGATCGACCAGCGTGAGTGAATCGATGCCGTTTTGTTTGGCCACGCGAAAGTCATCAGCACCAAAAGAAGGCGCGATGTGCACGATACCCGTTCCATCTTCGGTCGTCACGAAATCACCGATGATGACACGAAACGCATCGCCTTCGGGTTGAACGAAAGAAAGCAATTGGTGATAGCGGGTACCTTCTAAATCGGAGCCCTTAAAAGAATCAAGCACTTCATAAGGCACTTGCTTATCACCAGGCTTGAAGTCTTCAAACTTCAATTCAGCTTTCGCGGCCGAGAAGTATTTTCCCATTAAGTCTTTCGCCAACACGACTTGCACGGTAGCGCCTGAATAGTGGTTGATGGTTTTCACCAGCACATATTCAATGTTCTTTCCTACTGCCAGTGCGGTGTTGCTGGGGAGCGTCCAGGGCGTGGTTGTCCAGGCGAGAATGAAAGTAGGAAGGCCTGATGCTTCAAGAGGTTGAAGCGAAGTTTCTCTTACTTCAAACATGGCAACTGCCGATGTATCCTTGACGTTTTTGTAGCAACCCGGCTGGTTCAATTCATGCGAGCTGAGGCCTGTGCCTGCAGCCGGTGAAAAAGGTTGAATTGTATATCCTTTATAGAGCAACCCTTTGTTGAAGAGCTGCTGTAAAAGCCACCATACGCTTTCAATGTATTTGTTGTCGTAGGTGATATACGGATCGGTCATGTCGACCCAATAGCCCATCACCTTGGTGAGTTCCTCCCACTTGTCGGTGTATTTCATTACCTCTCTTCTGCAAGCGAGGTTGTATTCTTCGACCGTAATTTTCTTGCCGATATCTTCTTTGGTAATGCCCAGTGTCTTTTCAACAGCTAACTCGATTGGTAAACCATGCGTATCCCAACCCGCCTTGCGCTTCACTTGCTTTCCATTGAGTGTTTGGTAGCGGCAAAAAATATCCTTGATGGTACGCGCCATCACGTGATGTATACCGGGCATACCATTGGCGCTCGGAGGTCCTTCGTAAAACACAAAAGGATTGTCTGCGCTGCGTTCATCGATGCTGCGCTGAAAGATGCGATTCGCATCCCAGAATGCCATTGTTTCGTCGGCAATAGCCGGCAACTGAAGTCCTTTAAATTCGCGGTACACGTGAGCCATGATGGGGTATGGAAAGGTGCGCGAAGATAGCGAGAACTAGGTATGTAGGATAATAGGATTGCAGGATTGTAGGG
>JAIYBR010000181.1 GCA_027488435.1 Flavobacteriales bacterium | reverse complement strand
TATAACTAGTTGCTTAATTACCTTAAATCAAATTTTAACACATCATTCGACGAGAAGGATTAACCACAACAAAACGGGAGTAATGTCGGCCTCACCAGCGCTTGTGCATTGCGACCCTTTCAAACAACCAAATCAAATTTTACCAATTAAACCAAATCAAATGACAATCATTTACAAGTCTCTTGCAGCGCGCTTGCGCTTTTTGAGTTCTGTGTGTGGTCTTGTGCTCCTTACGGCGCTCACGACTACAGGGGTTGTAGCACAGGTGGGTCCGCCAAACGCTGGAACCGCCCTTGCGGGTACAACAGCCTACCCTTGGACTACGGCAGCGGGTACGTATACGGCCCTAACTGCCAGTCGTACCGTATGGCAGTCGGGTGCTACGGTGAGCACGAATGCCAACTCAGGTCAAATTACGTTGCCTTGGGCGTTCCGTTACAACAACCGTAACTACACTAGCATCAACATCAGCAACAATGGTTTCATCACGTTCGGAGCAAACCTCCCTACAGTGACAACCTATACTCCACTATCAACCAACGCTAACCCCGCTTATGAAGGGGCTATCAGTGGATTGGGTGCAAACCTCGTGGCTTCTACAGCTGTAGGTGCTTCTCCTGAAATTTCGTATGAAACAGTGGGTAGCGATTTTGTAATTCAGTTCCAAGATCTGGCGGCGACAGCAACCCCTGCTTCGCGCATTTCTTTTCAAATTCGTTTGACACAAACCACCAACGTAATCAAGATTGTGTATGGTGGTACGTTCACGGGCCCTGCGGCCAACACGACTTGTCAAATTGGTTTGAAGGGTGCGGAAAGCAGTGATGTGAACAACCGCACCTCAACTACCGGTGGTTTTACAACCACCGCGGGTACAGCTGCAACCAGCACTGTACGCTGGAGCTCAACACTCAATCCTACAGCAGGCTTGACGTGGACATGGACTCCGGGTACTACGTGGAGCGCTACATCGTATGCGACTCTTCCATACCTCAATGACTTTGGTACCTGGACAGATGCGTTGAACACGGGCGATCGTCCGGGTGCTAACGTGCGCACCTGGCCAAGCCGTGGTAACTCATCTTGGCGCTCAAGTGCTACGCTGATAAGCGGCTTTGGTTCTACGACCGGATGGACAAGCGCTAGCGCCACTACTGGCCAGACTGCAACCTACAGCGGTGCTGCGGTTGCTCCCGGCGCTCGCTTTCACTCATACGACTGTAATGTTGCTGCGTATGGTGATATGGATTTTTATGTTGACATGAGCTCAAGTCCAATTGGCCTTTATAACGTTCAGTTCTTGCACAACAACCCATCGGGTACGGATGTAATTCAAGTGTTTTACTCAGGCGATGCCGGAGCTACCTTTACACAGGTTGGTTCTAACATCACTACTGGTGGTAACGTTTGGAACACTTTCTCAAACAACATGGCGGGTACAGCTACTTCTATTATCCGTATTCGTTCCATCGGTGACTATGGTAATGACGATATCAACATCGATAACTTCCGTGTTACGGCGTTGACCTGTGCGTCACCTTCTGCTTTGGCGTACATTCCATCAAGTGCTACAGGTGGTACGTTGAGCTGGACCAACCCAACTGCGGGTACTCCAACCAACTACAACTACGAAATTCGTACTTCAGGTGCAGCGGGTTCAGGTGCAACAGGTCTGGTTACATCAGGCACTATTGCTAACCCTACTAACTCTGCTGCAATTTCTGCAGGAACACTTTTAGCCAACACTGCATACAGCGCTTATATCCGCACCGATTGTGGTGGTGGTGACCTCAGCGGCTGGTCTTCAGCTACTGCTTTCACAACTCCTTGTACTCCTTCTGTTGCTCCGTTCTCACAAACGTTTGCTACAGCCTACTCGTTGGCTCCAACCGGAAACCCAACGTGCTGGCGCGAGGCGACAGGTGCTATCAACTTGTCGGGCAACTCTACGGTTACTACCGGTGCCAACAACTGGGGCTCTAGCAACTTTGCTAACGTGGCCGGTAACACCGGTTTCAAGATCAACATGTATGGTAACAACAATGCATGGGTTATCACCGAGCCGATCACCTTGGGTGCAGGCAACTGGGCATTGGGCTACAGCATGGCAGTTACTTCTTATAACGGAACGTCAGCTATCACCGACATGGGTACTCACGCCCTTCGCGTCATTGTTTCTACCGATTACGGCACTACCTGGAGCAGCGCAAACATTATTAAGACTTACACGGGTGCTGCAGCATATAGCACAACCGGTGCAACCGAATATGTGAGTTTGAATGCCTATGCAGGTCAGACAGTACAAATCGGATTTGTTGCAACTACATCTACGACTGCTTTTGACTACGACTTCCACCTCGACAACATCGCGGTGATCGTTCCTTGCTCGGGCACTCCAGTAATTGGTGCATCTGCTGCAGCTTCTCCAACTACTCTTCCTTGCGCAGGTTCTGTGGTGAGTCTCACCATGGATGCCGGTGCACAAGTAGGCCAAGGTGTTAGCTACCAGTGGGCTTCTTCTACCGATGGTGTTACATTCAACAACATCTCAGGAGCTACAGGTTCTACCTACAACACGCCTGCAGCGGTTATCAGCAGCACGTACTACCGTGGTACTGCCACTTGTTTCTTCTCAGGTTTGACCAACACAACAGCAGACTACTTCGTAGAGGCGGGCTTCCCAACCCCTTCGGTTTCTGCTTTCCCACCCCAGTACTGCGGTACAGGCGGTACTTCGGCATTGACAGCTACCATTACTGGTGCTAACCCATATGATACCTTCGTGTGGACAAGCCCTGAAACCGGTGTGCTTTCAAACGAAACCAACACAACGGCCGACTTTACCATTACACAAAGCGCAGCGTATACCTACACGGTAACCGACATCACAACAGGTTGTTCACGTGTAGTAAGCAAGTCGCTCAACGTATTGGGTGGTGTTAGTCCAACTCCTACAGCTTCACCTTCAATTGTGTGTGTCGGTGGAACTAGCGTGCTGGCTTCAGGCTTGAGCGCTGCTTCGTTCTCGTCGGCTTCTATTGCACACAACCCGATTTCAGCTTCTACCAACACCTTGGTAAACGCAGGTACGGTGAGCGTGGCGCAAGCATCTGGTACGTTGGATGACGGCGGTTGGAGCGGCGTTCCAATCGGATTTACCTTCAACTTCTTTGGAACCGACTTCACCACCATGAACGTAGGTACCAACGGTACGGTTATGTTTGGAACATACAACGGAACGGCATTGGCCGACTTTACATTCACCACCTTGCCAAGTGCTGCTGAGCCAAACCCAATGATTGCGGTGTTGGCAATGGACAATGACTTGTCGGGTGCTACAGGCGGTGCTATTAGGTATCGCACACTTGGCTACCCCGGTAACCGTATTTTCGTTTTGGCGTATGAAAACGTGAAGGAATATGGTGATACCAAATTCTCAACGGCTACTTTGCACTTGTATGAAGCTACCGGCGAAATCGAAGTACACGTTACTTCGTCTACCAACGTAGACCGCGTGAAGCTCGTGGGTGTAAATGGTCCCGGCGGTTTGGTCGGTACCTTGGCCTACAACTCGGGTACAACAGCATCTGCTACTAACCCAATTGCTTCGCCGTTTGCATACCGCTTTACTCCTCCGCAGAACTACACTACTGCATGGACGCCTTCAAGCGACATCAGCGGTTCTGCTACAGGTACTAACTTGTTCGGTCGTACAACCAACGTGTTGAACACTGCAGGTACAATCAACTTCAACTTGCAGTTGACCAACCAGCAAACCGGTTGCGTATCGAACGTAGCTATTCCTGTTACAGTAGTTGCTGCTCCATCAACTCCGGTAAGTGCTTCAATCGAAGCATACGGCTCTTCATTGGGTGCTTCTTCTGCTTCACAAACTCCACTTACAGTTTGTGGTGCTCAGAATGTGAAATTGGTTTACGTAGGTGCACTCGGTGCAACCGAACAAGTGAAGTGGTACAACGCTGCTACAGCAGGTACTCTTCTCGCAACCAACGATACATTGGATATCGCAGGTCTTTCTGCAGCCGACACTGTATGGGCAGCTATCAACAACGGCGCATGCGCTGAATCAGGTCGTTTCCAATACATCATCAACTACAACACACCTCCTGCAGTAACCGTGAACTCTCTCGGTCCTGACAGTGATGTGAACTGCGGTGAAGGCCCAACCTACGGCATGAGCTACTCTATGAGCTCTGCTGCTTCTCCGGCTTACACCTACACTTGGACAACAGATGGCAATGCAGTAACCTTCACCGACAACGGCGGTGGTTCAGCAACCTTGACTGCTACTGAAACAACCACCTCTGCTTGGTCAGCGTTCCAGGCGGGTACCGGTTGTGCTATCAGCGGCGATAAGTCGTTCGGTATTTATCCGTTCCCATCGATCGTTCCAACTGCAGCTGATACCATGATTTGTATCGGTGATACAACTCAGATCTTCTCAAACTTGTCGACTACTAACTTTGCAGTTAAGTGTGTACCATTTGCGTACCGCACAGCGCCTGCAGGTGCTATCGATTTGTGCCGTAACGGTACTCGCAATGCCTCTTACGGTGGCACAGCCAGCTTGGACGATGGTGGTTGGGATTCAGTTCCACTCGGATTCACGTTCAACTTCTTTGGTTCTGACTTCACAAGCGTGAACGTAGGTACCAACGGGGTAATCAACTTTGGTCCGTACGCGAGCTTCAACGTATCTCAGTATAGCTTCCCAAGTGGTTTCCCAAGTCCTTTAAGCCCGGCAAACACCATTGGTGTTTTGGCTACTGACTTCTACATGACCACAAGCGGACACGTTACATTCTGGACAGAAGGTGCAGCACCTAACCGCGTATTCGTAATCGAATACCAAGGTCCGGGTTGGACAACCGATGGTAACCTTCGCGCTCAGTGTCACCTCTATGAAACACTTGGATTGGTCGAGATTCACGTAGAGCGTGCTACTTCAACAGGAACATTTGCAGGTCCGAAAACAATTGGTTTGCAAAATGGCAACGGCACCGTGGGTGCTACTGCTCCTGTAGTGTGCGACGTAAACGGCAACCAAGTAGGTATTGCTACCTGGAATGCACGTAACTCTACCATTGCTGCTTCAGCTTCACAAGCATGGCGCTTCTCACCACCGGTGAGCTATACCTTCGCTTGGTCACCGGCAGCTCAAATTGCAGGTTCAACCACCGGTTCTACCGCGTTGGCTGCTCCAACGTCAACTGTTGCAGGTGTTCAATCTTACACCGTAACTGTAACCGACAACCTGAGCGGTTGTGTAGGTACTCCGGTTGTTCTTGAGTTCGACTTGATTTCACCTGCTCCTGCTCCGAATGTAGTGGGTTACGGTAATGTTTCTAACGTTGATGGCACCAACACGATTGCTATCTGCGCTGAGCAGGATGTGAACTTGTATGTTTCTCCAGGTGCAGGTTACGACTCTACCTACAACGCAGTCTATTACTTGGACGCGGTAGGTGGTACTGGTTTCTCAATTGCCTACTACGATACTGTATTCTATGGTATCGCAGGTGCTGCAGGTTTGACTTCAGACGATACACTTTATGTGTCGATCGACAATGGTATCTGCGAAGGTCCACGTCGTATGGTAATTCTTGATTTCCAAGAGCCGGACTCATTGGTAGTTACCAACTCGAGCCCAATCAACTGTGGTCCATCAACCATTGCTTATACTTCTAACTTGACCGTATCATCTGCAGGTTCTTACACCTACACATGGTCACCGGCGGGTGCGTTGGATGTAACAACGGGTAACTCTGTTGTTGCAACTGTGAACAACACAACGAATGTGAGTGTTACAGCGGTGGATGCCACCGGATTCTGCACAGTAACTGAAGTTTCTCCGGTGTCACGCTTCGACTTCCCTGTAGTTACTCCAACTGCAGCGAACGATTCTATTTGTCCGGGTGGTCAAACCCAATTGAGCTCAAACACCAGCGCTACTGCGTTCACAATTCAGTCAATTGGTTACTCACCAACATCTGAATCAGGGGCAACTACTATCATTTCGAACAGCACAGCTAACCAGGCGTTGGCAGTAGGTACGTTGGATGACGGTGTTTGGACCGGTATTCCTATTGGATTTACCTTTAACTTCTTGGGTAACGATTATACTTCGGTTGGAGTAAGTACAAACGGTAACATCCAGTTTGGTCCTACTTATAGCACAGGGTACACACCAACTTTTGGTGCTGCCAACCCAAACAACTTCATCGCGTTGTTCTGGACTGACTTGAACTTCAACACAGGGAATGGTAGCAATGGTATTCGTTACTGGACCTCTGGCGTACAGCCAAACCGAGTGTTCTCGCTTGCTTATGAAGCACATCGCTACGGTTCAGCCGGAGCAGAGCGTGTAGCAGGTCAGGTAGACTTGTTCGAAACAAGTGGTTTGGTTCGTGTTCACATCCAGGAAATGGATTCTGATGGATCAACCAATGTAATCGTAGGTTGCGAAAACGCAGACGGAACTGTAGGATCTGCTGCTCCTGGTCGCACCAACGCAACATGGTCAGTTTCTTCTCCGGAAGCATGGGAATTCATTCCTCCGGTAGATTACAGCTTCTCATGGTTGCCGGCATCGGCTATCAGCGGACAGACAGATTTGTCTACTGTAGTTGCTCAGCCAGCTGCAACACAACAGTACCAGTTGGTTGTAACAGACAACAACACCGGTTGTGAAAACTCGTTGAACAACCAGTCTTACGTTACTGTAACCATCGCTTCAGCGGCTCCAACAGCGAGCTTCACTGCAGACGATTTGACAGCTACAACAGGTGGTGTGTTGCAAACGGTGAACTTCAACAACAACACTCCTCAGTTGGGTGGCGAAACATACATTTGGACGTTCAACCCAACCACTGTACAGTATGCCGGTGGTACCAGTGCTAACTCGTTTGAACCACAAGTTCAATTCTTGGAGCCAGGTAATTATACAGCTACTCTTAATGTAACTAGTTGCACAGGTACAGATGAATTGGTACGCACCAATTACATCGCTGTAACTCCTGAGTACTGCTTCCCAGAATTTGGAACAGGCAGTGGCTTTGACGGTTGTGATGATGGTGATGCGGTAGGAAACGTACGTATTACTTCTCCTGCAGGCATCAACGTAATGGAGCACTTGAACACTGGTTGTACAACTGAGCCGGGCGCCTACATTGCGTACGCTCCTGTAGCAGGTGTAACTACAGCTACGTTGTATCAAGGTTCTACCTACAGCATGCAAGTAACAAGCGTTAGCCCTATTTATTCGGAGTTCTTCGCTGCCTACTTAGATGTGGATGACGACGGTGACTTCAACGATCCGCTCGAATTCTTGGGTGGTAACGCTTCTGCAGCTCCATCGTCTACTTTCGATATTGGTATCCCAACTTCGAACGTAACGTATGGTCCTCACCGTTTGCGCGTAATCGCTGCTTTCGGTACAGGCGCACTCGACGCTAACGACGCGTGTATTAACGCTAGCTATGGTGAAGCGCACGACTACATAATCAACATCCAGCCTCCGGTTATTTTGAACGACATCCCTGCGTTCGCTACATCGGTTGCATACTCTACCAACTTGAACTACCCAACTTGTTACCCAATTACCGGTAACACTTCATTGGCTTCTAACTCTCCTGAGTCGGCAGGTTCAACGGGTAATGACATTTGGTACCGTTTCACAGCTCAGTCTACAGGAGTATCTATCACGCTCACCAGCTCTACAATGGATGATTACATCGGATTGTACAGCAAGGATGTGGCTGGTAACTACAACTTGATTGCTTCTGAAAACGTAGGTACGGGTGCAGGCGACTTTGAGCGTCTCAACGTAGGTGGTTTGACTGCCGGTACACAATACTGGATCGCTGTCGGTTCGGCTTCTGCCGGTGCCGGTGGAGCATTCAACCTGTGTATCCAAAACTTGATGCGATCAAGCTGTGCTTATACAATTCCTGCTGCAGGATTCCGCTTGTGTGATGCATTCAAGGCAGTATACCGCGGTGCTCCTTCACAAGGTGTAACCTACAACTTCAACTTTACACCTGTAGCTCCAACGGCAGGTTCTGCTACAGCAGTGACAGGCACAAATGGTCTGATCACGTTGTCGAACCCAACATTGGCACTTCGCTATGGTGGCGTTTACGACGCGCGAGTGGATGTATTGTACACGTTGAACAACAGCGCCGGAACCGCTGAGCCAGTATTGGTTCAAGGTGCTACAGGTGCTACTAACTGCACAAACGTTGCAATTCAAGCTCACCCATTGATGGAAGTTCGCTCTTCACAGCGTTGCCCATCTACCTTGTTGCGTAGCAACTTCTTGGTAGGTACAACGGTTGTCGGTTCAACTTCATCTGCGGTTTGTGGTGCTATCAACTACACCTATGAGTTTACCCAGGTTACAAGTTGTGCAGATGGTACAGTGATTTCAGTAGTTCCTGCTACTTACACTACTGCCGGTGCCACTCCATACCTCGGTCTTGGTGTATTGGGTAACTTGCCAAACGCAGGCGCTTGGGATGTTCGCATCCGTCCTAATTTCGCTTACGGTCCTGGTACATACGGTCCGGTTCAACGTATCAACGTAAACAACACTTCTGCAGGCTCTATGCTGAACGAAGATGCTGCTGATGCGGATGCTAAAGTGGATAGCTTCATCGCTGCCAACTTGTATCCAAATCCGAACAACGGTGAAATGGTGAACTTGAATGTTTCAGGTATCGAGTCAGACAATGTATTCGTTCGCATCACTGATGCAATGGGTCGCATTGTTTACACCAACCGCTTCTCTGTGGAAGGTTCTTTGAACACCATTGTTACATTCACTGAGCCATTGGCTTCTGGAATCTACAATGTGGAATTCACAGCAGACGGTCAGATCATGACAGAACGCATGATTGTTGCCAAGCAATAATCACTTCTCGTCGAGATACATGAAAAAGGGCTCCGCTTGCGGAGCCCTTTTTTTTTAATGACAAATGACAAATGACTGGTGACTAATGACTGGTGACTAATGATTGCCGATAAATGCTCCATTCAGCATTATTCACTATTCACTAGCCACTAGTCACTAGTCACTAGCCACTAGTCACTATTAATTAGTCATTATTTTCGCATCATGATTCTCCCCATAGTAGCCTACGGTGATCCGGTGTTAAAGAAGCGCGCAGAGGATATCGATGAAGATTATCCGAACTTGAAGCAGCTCATTGAAAACATGTTCTCGACGATGTATCACGCCAACGGTATTGGCTTGGCCGCGCCGCAAATCGGAAAGGCCATTCGATTGTTTGTGATAGATGCCACGCCGGTGGCAGAAGGTGAAGACGGTGATCCGAGTTGCGAAGATTTCAAGCGAGTGTTCATCAATCCGATTATCCTGGAGGAAACAGGTGAGGAGTGGAGCTGCGAAGAAGGGTGTCTTTCCATACCCAACCTTCGCCAGGAAGTGAAGCGTAAGCCTAGGTTGAAGATTGAATACTACGACGAGAACTGGGATCTCTATGAAGAGGAGCTCGATGGTTTTGCCGCACGCGTGGTACAACATGAATACGACCATATTGAGGGTGTTCTGTTTATTGATCGTATTAGTCCATTGAAGAGGACTTTGTTGAAAGGGAAATTGAATGATATTTCAAAGGGAAATGTGGATGTGAATTACCGCATGCGTTTTCCAAAGTAGCAAACAGGTATGAAGAAACTGAGGATTGTTTTCATGTTTTTTTGGGTTGTGGCTGTTTCGGTATCGTGTTCGAATGATGCCGGCAAAAACAACGGGGAAACGTCAACTACGCTGGCAAGTGCCGAAGAGGCGGCCTCCGGTACTATAGACCCACTGATGCTCGAGATTAGGGCAATGGAGTCACGTACCCGAAAAGATTCAGTGCTTGATCGTGCGACCGGCTTGCGACTGCTACGTGCCTATCAGGATTATTACAATAAACACCCGCAAGACACAGTTGCGCAGAACTACATTTTTGAAGCGGGAAGAGTAGCAGTCTCACTCGAGAAGTATGACAAGGCGATCGAATTACTGGCCAATTTTCATGATGGCTCCGCAAACCGTCAGCGCAGGGCAGAGGCGGCCTATCTGGTGGCATTCATTTATGATACGCACTTGCACTTGCCGACAAAGGCTACGAAACAGTATAACAAGGTGATTGAACTCTATCCGGAATCGCCGTGGGCAGCACAATCTCGACAGGCCCTACACTTGGTAGGGAAGTCGGACGAAGAGCTGCTGAAGTTTCTCCAAGAGAAGAATCCTTCGTAATACAGTTCTTCCATGCGAGCACTTCGATATCTGATGGCTTATTCACTTCCGGTAACGGTTGCTATCAGTTTTTTATCGGAGGGTTGGCTTAGCTTCTTGCCGTTGATATATGGCTTTGGCGTTATTCCTCTGCTCGATCAGATCGTCGGACCGAAATCAGAAAATTTGACCAAGTCAGTGCATCAATCAGAATCGATCAATAGACTTTATGATGTTGTCATTTACATGGCGGTTCCGGTGCAGTTGGTTATGCTCGTTTGGTTTTTGTGGGAGGTTCAACATCCGATGACCACATCCGATTTGGTGGGGCGCATTACCGCAATGGGCATGATGTGCG
>JAIYBR010000104.1 GCA_027488435.1 Flavobacteriales bacterium | reverse complement strand
GCACCAGCACGGCAGTCGGTGCTGCACATACTTCAGGTAAGCTAACCACATTAATCAGTGGAGATATTGCCTTCTTTTATGACAGCAATGCCTTGTGGAACAATCTGAATAAAAAAAATCTCAGGATTATAGTAGTAAACAACGGTGGAGGTGGCATTTTTCGCATCATCGACGGACCGGACCCCGATTCGAACGCATTGGAAACCTATTTCGAAACCGCGCATAATCGAAGCGCATCTGGACTTGCCGCAATGTATAATATTCCATTTCAATCTTCAAACAACGCTGAGTCACTAAGCAGTGACTTATCATGGCTTTATAGCCAAGAAGAATGCGCAGTGCTCGAAGTAAGTACGCCACGACTGGAGAACAGGTCAATGCTGAAAAAATATTTCGAGTTCATACTTTCGGGAACATAAGGATTCGGCTAAAGGCGAAAAAAAAGCAATTTCATGAAAAAGAAAATAATCGTTCTAGGAGCAGGTTTAGTTGGCTCTGCCATTGCAGAGGACTTAAATAAAAAACATGCAGTTACGTCGCTTGACCCTTCACAAGATAGACTGAATTTTATGGCTTCGAAAGGGGTGAACACACTCCTAGGCGATGCAACTGACAGGGAAAAAATCACTCAGATTATTGCCGATTATGATTTGGTGATAGGCGCGGTTCCGGGCTATTTAGGATATAGCGTTTGCGAAACCGTGATCAGAGCGGGCAAAGACATGGTCGATATTTCCTTCTTTTCGGAAGACCCCTTCGATTTGGACGAGTTAGCCAAACAACACAACGTAACGATTGTAACCGATTGTGGTGTAGCGCCCGGTATGGGAAATATTATATTGGGTTATCACGATACTCAAATGAAAATTGAGCGCTACGAATGTTTGGTAGGTGGATTGCCCGTGGTGCGTGAGTGGCCATGGGAATACAAAGCTGTTTTCTCGCCGATCGACGTAATTGAAGAGTATACTCGACCCGCTCGCTACGTTCAAAATAGTCAGGAAGTTGTGCGCGAGGCGCTGAGCGATGCAGAACTCATCCAATTTCCGGGTGTTGGCACACTCGAGAGCTGGAATAGCGATGGACTTCGTTCACTCATTAAAACCATGCCTCACATTCCTGACATGATTGAGAAAACACTCCGTTACCCGGGATGTATAGAGTATCTTAAAGTACTGCGTGCCGGAGGCTTCTTCTCTTACGAGCCGATTGATATCAATGGCACGCTTGTACGCCCGATCGACCTTACATCTAAGCTGCTGTTCCCGCAGTGGAAGCTCAAGCCCGGTGAAGAAGACTTTACCATTATGCGAATCGTACTAGATGGACTTGAGCAAGGCATTAAGCGACGATATACCTACCACCTGCTCGATCGTTTCAACAGAAGCACCGATACCATTAGCATGGCACGCACTACAGGCTATACCTGCAATGCTGTCGCTGAACTAATTCTAGACGGAACCTTCAAACACCCCGGAATTAATCCTCCTGAATACGTAGGCAGGGCAACAGGATGCTACCAACGCGTGGTGGACTACCTCGCTCAGCGAGAAGTGACATACTCAATTGAATCAACTCTTCTATAATACCCATGACATCCCAACAGATTTTATCTCGACTTGAGAAAATGGGCTCACCGTCCATCAAAAAAGTATACTTAAAACATGGCGCTGTTGAGCCGTTTTTCGGAGTGAAGGTGAGCGACATGAAGACCATTGTAAAAGAAGTGAAACAAAACCATGCGCTTGCTATGGAACTTTATGCTAGCGGAAACTCAGACGCAATGTACTTGGCCGGGCTCATTTCCTCACCCAAGGAAATGACTAAAAATGATTTGAAGTCGTGGATAAAAAACGCACAATGGTATATGCACAGCGAATACACGGTGGCATGGACTGCTGCTGAAAGCAGCTTCGCACGCGAAATGGCTATAGAATGGATAGATTCCACTTCCGAACTTACATCGGCAGCCGGCTGGGCAACCTATGCTTCTTTCATTCAAATTACACCCAACGAACAACTCAATGTCAGTGAAATCGAAACTCTTTTAAATAAGATAAAGAAGGAAATAGCAACAGCACCCAATCGCGTAAAGTATGTTATGAATGGTTTCCTCATCATGGTTGGCACACAGATCAAAGAACTGAATGCCATGGCTGTTGATATTGCGGGTAAAATCGGTGAAGTCAACGTTGAAATGGGAGGAACAGCATGTGCGGTTCCTGATGCCAAATCTTATATTTCGAAAACAATAGAGAAGGTAGGTTTAGGCAAAAAGAAAAAAACAGCCAAGTGCTAGCAAACCATCTTCGCTCTCTACCGCTCTTAGGCTAAAACCAAGTAGGAATGAACATCCGCGCCATCAGAATTTGGCTGAGGGCCTCCATCCGCGCAGAAACTCTTCTATTTCCATTCGCTTCTTCCCTTCGGGTTGAATCGTTTGAACACTATACGCTCCATCGGCACAGCGGAAAGTCAGATACGTTTTCCCATCGGTTTCAAAAGGAGTTGATAGCATTTTCCCGTGAATCGGTTTTCCACTATAAACCTTGAAATTTTTGCCGTCCAGCTCCGTCCATGCTGCCGGATATGGCGACAATCCCCGCACATGATTGTGGACTTGACCGATGTTTAGCGACCAATCGATTCGGCAATCGTCTTTAAAAATCTTAGGAGCAGCTGGAACATCCTCGCCGGCTGGCATCAACTTATTTTGCTCAACCGTCTTGGCATTACCATCTGCAATTAAATCAACAGCCTGAACAAGAGCTTGGGCACCCGTGTGCATCATGGCATCGTGCAATTCGCCCGCTGTGGTGTCGGGACCAATGGGCATTCG
>JAIYBR010000244.1 GCA_027488435.1 Flavobacteriales bacterium | reverse complement strand
TGCAACGGTATCCGGACCAAGCGAAGCCCTCGCTATCGATGGTCTTTCTGCTGTTGCGGGTGGAAGTTCTGATTATAACGTAATGGGCGGAACTGCTCCTTACTCATACAGTTGGACTGGCCCTAATGGTTTCTCGAGTGTTGCGCAGGCGTTGGAAGGAATGAACTCAATGGATCAATCCGGTGAGTACGTCCTTACGGTAACGGATAACAATGAATGTGTTGCTTCACAAACCATCATCATTATTGGCTTGAATGAAGTAAACGCACTCTATGAAATCCAGTTGTATCCTAACCCAAACAATGGTCAGTTTACACTGAACATGCAAGGTTTGACAGGGGAGACAGTGTCTTATGTTGTGCTAGACCAAAGCGGACGCGTGGTTGTTGCTAAGGACCTTGGAAGCATAGGCGCTTCGCGAGTGGAAAATGTTGACATGATGGGAGCTGCAGCTGGAATCTATCAGTTGCGCATTATTGTTGACGGCCAAACTCAAAGCACACGCTTTGTAAAGCAATAGTCTAACTTCAAGAAAAAATTGAATAAAGTCGCCTTCCTCAAGAAGGCGACTTTTTTTTTCAGAGAATTGTTTCAGTTAGCATCCAGCCTGTGATACTCTTTCGGTTTCGAAGCGTTTGAAGAACTTCGTGCTCCATTTCGCTTAAGAAAAGAACTAGCGTTCCTAACTCAGGCATTATGCGAGAAGGTTCGCTCTTTCCATCATAAATTACAAGTTCACCACCTGCTGATTCTTCCCAGTTGGAGTTTAGATAAAACACAGACGATACTCTTCTTGCTGAGCCTTGGGCGTGACGGTCGATATGCCTTTTATAGAAGGAACCAACCGGGTAGTGGGCGTAATGGCATTCGTAATCGCGGAGACCTAAGTAAAAATGCCGATTCAGCATGGACATAACTTGTTCCAGCTCTTTCAGATACTGTGATGCCCATGGTAAAGGGTTTTTGGGGTCAATCCAGCTGATGAAATCACCCCGTTGCGAAAGATTCACTTGCTTGCTGTCATTCTTCCCGATCGAAGCCTGTTGAAATTCCACGTTCGATTGAAGCTCATCCATTTCCAGCAGGAGCCCTTTCGAGATTTCGGTCGTCAGAAAGTTTCGGAGTTCGGCCCAGCCGTTCAACTCGAAGTCATTGAGCCATTCATTCATGCCACGAAAGTAAAGGACAATGAGATCCATGGGTTCTGTGATTTAATGGGCATGCTGAGATTAAATTTGACACTTTTACATAGGTTTGATTCATGGAAAAAGTTGTATTCATAACGGGGGCGAGCAGCGGAATTGGTAAAGCGATTTCAGAGGAGTTGGCCGATAATGGCTTTTTAGTTTATGCCGCATCCCGATCTATTATCCATTCAGAAAGACGGGGTATAATTTTCTCGAGTTTGGACGTGACAGCGGAATCAGAAGTTAAGCGATGCATGAATGAGATTCGCCAGAAGCATGGGGAACTTTTTGCTGTGATTAACTGTGCCGGCTTGGGCATGATTGGTGCGCTGGAAGATACTACTCCGCAAGACATGAGAGTATTATTTGAGACCAATGTATTGGGCGTGCATCATGTTTGCAGGCATTCGATACCCTTATTGCGTAATTCCAGGAAAAGTTATATCATCAATATTTCATCCATGGCTGCGCAAATGGGATTGCCCTATCGAGGTGCATACTGCTCGAGTAAGTTTGCATTGGAGGGCTATTCTGAGGCGCTCTCTCAGGAGGTTCGTTCAGATGGGATTTATGTCGTGATTATAGAGCCAGGCGATGTGCGCACTTCAATCAATGTAAATAGGAAGATGGTATCAGCCAAATCGGAAAATCATTCTGAGCTCTTTAACAAGATAAATGAACAGGTGAATGATGAGGTCGATCGAGGAATGTGTCCCAAAGAAATAGCCTCAGAGGTTCACCGCATTTTAAACATGAATTCACCTCGCTTGAGATACAGGTTGGCACCCGCTAAAGCCAAACTTGCCTACATGTTAAAGCGGTTTTTGCCAGATAGAATCTTTGAATCCGTTCTGATGCGACACTATGGTATAAAATGAAGAAAGCTGCCCAAAGGCAGCTCTCTAATGAAATTAATTATCTATTAATGCGAACTTTTACTCTTGTCTTTTGAATCTGTTTTCGGAGCATCTACGTCGGCGTGAATGGTCACCACAGTTTGGATGGGCTCTGTATTAGCCGTAATGGTCACTTTCTTCGACTGCTTTCCTTCCTTTCCGGTTGAGTTGAACTTCACTTTAATGTCGCGTGACTCTCCGGCAGGAATGGGTTCTTTTGGATAATCCGGAACTGTGCATCCGCATGATCCTTTGGCATCCTCTAAAATGAGTGGCTCTTTGCCAGTGTTTGTCACTTTGAAAGTGCATTCAACCTGATCGCCTTGTTTGATTTTACCAAACTCATGCTCTGTCTTATCGAGCGTCATGGTTGTTTTCGCTCTCGTTTCTGAGAGATTTCCTGTTTCGCTTTTCATCGAGGTTCCGTTAGCATCAACTCCACCGGCGCTGGCTGAGTTTTCAATTCCTGATAGTGTTGTTGATTCGGCAGGACGTGATTCAATGTCATTACTTCCTTTCTTAAACTGAGAATATCCCAGGAAACCGAGGGCTCCGGCTACAACTATCAGAATCCCTACTTTTAATCCATTGCTCATCTTTTATGTGTGTTTTAGTGTTATTATTAAGTAAGTCAAAATTACAACGGCTATTTAAAATCAGAGTAGGCAAGTTTCATCTTTTCAAACGTGCCATCTTGAAGTACCTGAATCGCTTTTTTAAGCGCAGGATTCAATTCATTGATGAACACATAAAAAGCCTCGCCATCATAAAGGTTTCGTGCAATGAGCGCTTTCGTGCGCAGCTTGATGGCATGCTCTGAAATTTTGAATTCCTTTTCATTGTACTCGACCTTTTTCTCGGTCATGCGGGCAACCATATCAGACATAGCATTGGTTGGCAGCTGATAATGAGCGGTGAAGTCTTTGATCGTTGGATATTTCTCCAAGAGCACTGAACGATTAACGTTGGTGTATTCCATTACCCAGTCATTGTTGACCCCGGTTCTGAGCATTTCACTGAAGTAATTGCTGTTTTCGGAAGTGTCGAGCGGGACGAAAATGTCGGGAAGAATGCCACCTCCACCATAAACGGTTCGTTTTTTCAAGTTCGTGAAATACTTCAATGAGTCGGGCATATTCAAGCTATCCAGGCTGAAAAGCTCTCCATTCTTGAAGCGCTTTTCTTTATCTTTCTCATATTCGGCTAGACCATCTTCATATGATTTTTGGATGCAGCGACCTGAAGGAGTGAAGTATTTCTGCACGGTAAGGCGAACCATGCTTCCATCGGGCAATCGCACCGGGCGCTGAACAAGGCCTTTACCGAAAGAACGACGTCCTATGATAAGCCCTCTATCCCAGTCTTGCACGGCACCGCTCAAGATCTCGCTTGCCGAGGCCGACGACTCGTCGATGAGTACAATGAGTCGACCTTTCTCGAAAATACCTTTTTTCTCGGGGTTTGCCCGGCGTTCATCGCGCGGGAATGATCTGCCTTCCGTGTAAACAAGAAGTCGATCGCCTGAAATAAACTCATCGCACATTTCGACAGCGATATCCAATAGTCCTCCGCCATTGCCCTGCAAATCAATCACTAGATCTTTCATGCCCTCGGCCCGAAGCTCCATAATGGCTTTTCTCATCTCTTCTGCGGTAGTTTGCGCAAAACGGCTGATTTTGATATAGCCAATAGTTGGAGTAGCCATGTAGGCGGCGTCAGTTGAATAGATTGGGATTTTATCGCGGGTGATGGTGTAATAAAGAAGTTCCGATTCACGGTTTCGCTCAATTCCCACGGTTACTTTCGTTCCTTTTGGACCTTTCAGTTTTTTCATGACATCACTGTTTTTAATGCCAATACCAGCTACGTTTTCGCCATCTATTTTTACGATTTTATCGCCGCTGCGGATGCCTAATTTTTCTGATGGGCCTCCTTGTATTGGTTCGATGACTTGAATGGTGTCATGTAAAATTTGAAATTGAACACCGATACCGTCAAAGCTGCCCTGCAAGGGTTCGTTTGCGGCCGAAACCTCTTCTTTCGACAAATAGACCGAGTGAGGGTCAAGTTCTTCGAGCATATGCACTATGGCTTTCTCGACAAGCTCGGATGAGTTCACCGTATCGACGTACATCAAGTCAATGTAGTTGAGGAGCGTTGAAAATTTATCGGTGGTTTCAGCGGTGTTTTTGATTTGAGCGCTCAGTGAAATCGAGCTCAGTGTTAACAGCGCAAAAAGATGGATGGTGATTTTTTTCATAGAATATGGGTGTAAAAATAACCGCGAGCTGTCACGGAAAAGTATAAAATTTGGTTAAGATATGCGCTGTTGTCGAAACAGGCAATACACCATTAAAGCTCAAAAAAGAGCTCGTACTTTTTCAAAACTTAATGCTCGCACAATCCCATTTCGCAATCATATTTGCGAAAATCGCGCGAACATGATTTTACTTGACGGACTAGCCACATCGCAAAAGATTAAATCAGAAATTTCTATTGCTGTCAAAGAATTAATTTCTTCCGGTCGACGAGCGCCTCACTTGGCTGCTATTCTTATCGGCGATGACGGAGCTAGTTTGACCTATGTTTCCTCCAAAGTAAAGGCTTGTGAAGAGGTCGGTTTTCGATCGACGCTTCTGAAACGAGATGCGAGTATTACAGAATCTGAATTGCTTGAGCTGATAGAAGAATTGAACTGTGACAGCACGCTGGATGGATACATCCTTCAATTGCCACTTCCGAAACATATCGACGAGAAAAGGATTTTGCTGGCTGTTAATCCGAAGAAAGATGTTGATGGTTTTCATCCGGAAAACCTCGGCAGAATGGCACTGGGGCTTCCTTGTTTTTTACCGGCTACTCCCGGTGGAATACTAGAACTGTTGGCAAGATATAACGTTGAGACAGCAGGTAAACACTGCGTCGTTATTGGTCGTTCGCACATTGTAGGACTTCCCTTAAGTATTTTATTGCAGCGCAACGCGAATCCCGGAAATTGTACTGTTACGATTGCTCACAGTCGAACGAACAATATAGCTGCGCTCTGTCGCGATGCGGATATCTTAATTGCTGCCCTTGGAAAACCTGCTTTTGTTACGGCCGATATGGTGAAAGAAGGTGCTGTTGTTATTGATGTTGGAATTACACGTATTCCGGATGCATCCAAAAAATCGGGCTTTCGCCTTTCGGGTGATGTAGACTTTGTTG
>JAIYBR010000133.1 GCA_027488435.1 Flavobacteriales bacterium | reverse complement strand
TGAGGTAATCTTCGCTACCACATCCACTTGCTCTCGCACCTGAGTGCCCATCAATATCTGCACAAACAATAAAAATACGAGTGCCCACATCGCCCATCTAAACCCACGTTTCGTTTGAAAGACTTCATCTTCCCTACTCAATCGAAACACCATAATCGATAGCAGCGCCACCAACGCAATACTTCCAATCATGTGGTATGTTATAGAGTTCTCCACCAAATTTCCATCCACTACGAGCTTACCCAGCCACGCTTCAAAACCGACCATCACATCGGTGAGAAAGGCTAGCGAGAAAATGATCCATTCACGTTCGCGAATAAGCAGCAATAAACTGAATAACGACAACAGGAAGACAGGGATTCCATACACCACGGTAGCTAATCGATTGATGTATTCAACCCACGTGTGTAATACATTGAAGATGGCATAATCATGTTTCGGATACTTGTGCCAATCGGCATGATTGAATTCAGATACAGATGTGAAGCCACTATTGGCAACCCAAAGTGTGTCGTGCCTTACAATCATTTGTCCTGACTCATACATGTGGCCCGCTTTGAAAAAAAGTACCTCTTCGTCGGTGGGAGGAATTAGATAGCCGAAGCACTTGGGCCAGTCGGGACAACCCATTCCACTGCCTGTCATGCGCACAATACTTCCTGCTACTATCACAACAAACGTGAGGACAAGGGAAACTTGCGCCAGTAAGCGAACACTGCTGCGAATATTCATGGTTTAGACAGCGGCACTGCCGTTTGATACTTTATTCTGCAAGCCATGGTAGTGAAGCACCTCTACTTTGGAAACTGTATACTTACCATCGGCAATACCATTTACACATTCAATGAGTTTTTTCTCATCTGTAACGGCAGGATCGTATTCCACTTTAACAGTGTTTTCTGTATTACCTTCTGTAAAGTCGAGTTCAGTGCCCACAACTCCTGACAGGGCTCGCAAATCTTGCTGAATCTTGCCTCCACAACCTTCTGCGCACATCATTCCTCCTATCGACATCTTAGCTACGGTCTTGATTACCTCTGAATCGAGATTGCGATGCTCAATAACGGCCTCCTGTTTTTTCGGCGGAGCCACTTCACCGCAAGCACCCAAAATGATTGCAAACGCTAGCATGCTGACAAGCTTCTTCATGACTTTAAATTTTACTCCACAAATGTAATGTTGACGTTTGCTCGACAGCACGGTAACTTTGCAGTGCATGTTGAAACAATCGCCCCGCTCTCTTCATTTGGTCGCAATTGCACTATTGGCTCTTACGTGGGGAAGTTCTTTCATCCTCATGAAGCATGCGCTCAAAGATGAACTTGACCAACCGGTGTTGGCGCCCGACCAGGTTGCTGCGCTTCGCATGGGCATTGCATCTGCCATTCTGCTGCCGGTTTCACTGCGAGCTTTCCGAAAAATAAAGATTAGTGAATGGAAATACCTCGCTGTTGTAGGCCTCATGGGAAGCGGTATTCCCGCGGTGCTCTTCACAACTGCACAACAGCACCTCGACAGTAGCCTGGCCGGAATTCTCAACACACTGACACCGCTCTTTACCCTGCTTATAGGTATTGCCTTTTTTCAGAAAGAATTCAAGCGAATGCAAATAGCCGGAGTGCTCATCGGCCTGGCCGGTGCCATTAGCCTGATAACACTGCAAGGCATGGGCGGATCTCATAACCCCCTATTCTCACTGCTCATTATTGTAGCGACCTTGTTTTATGGTATCAGCGTGAATACTATTTCTGCGAAAATTCCGCATATACACCCGCTGCACATCACGGCTCTTTCGCTTTTATTGGCCGGCATTCCCTGGACCATCTACTTATCTCAAACCAACATCACAGAGATCGTTAGCACGCATCCGCACGGCTGGCAATCGGTTGGCTATGTCACGGTGCTTGCTGTTTTCGGCACCTGCCTAGCCAACATGCTTTACTTCTGGCTTACGCAGCAAACCTCGCCTCTATTTGCATCGTCGGTTACTTACATCATGCCCATGGTAGCAGTGGCCTGGGGGCTCGACGATGGTGAATCGTTCGGGATGTTGCACCTGGCTTGCGCACTCATCGTGCTCAGCGGTGTGTGGCTAGCTAATAAAAAGTAAGATTTTCGTGTTTTTCCACCCCAATCGTTTGGTGCATTGCACGATGGCTCCCTATATTTGCAGCCCTCTAAAAAAAATTTAGGGGTAAATCATTAAAAATCAATACCATGTACGCTATCGTAGAAATAGCAGGGCATCAGTACAAAGTACAAAAAGATCAACAGATCTTCGTAAACCGTCTTCAAAGCGAAGAAGGTTCGAAAGTGTCTTTCGACAAGGTTCTCCTGGTTGAAAACGCTGGAAAGATCACCGTTGGCGCCCCAGCTGTAGAAGGTATGAAGGTGACCGCTCACGTAGAGAAACACCTCAAAGGAGACAAAGTAATCGTATTCAAAAAGAAGCGCCGTAAAGGTTACCAGAAGAAAAATGGTTTCCGTGCCTATTTGACTTCGATCAAAATTGAATCAATCGGTTAATTCAACATTCAGAATCCTATAACACCCCAATACAATGGCACACAAAAAAGGTGAAGGTAAAGTAAAGAACGGACGTGAGTCGGAAAGCAAGCGACTCGGAGTAAAACTATATGGTGGTCAAGTTTGTATCGCCGGTAACATCCTCGTGCGTCAGCGCGGCACCCGTCACAATCCAGGTCTCAATGTAGGCATCGGAAAAGACCACACGCTATTTGCGTTGGTTGCCGGTACTGTTGAATTCCGCAAAAGAAAAGACAACAAATCGTACGTTTCGGTTATCCCTGCATAAGGCGTAGCCGGGCTCGATGATATTCCAACTCCCGCTCTCGCCACGCCGAGGACGGGAGTTTTTTATTTTAATTCGTACCCAAGAATTTATCCATGCTTCTCGTTCCAAACCTGCGCGAAAACCGCGAAAACATACTGGCTGGCCTTGCCAAGCGCAACAAAGACTTCGGCCAGCAAATCGACGAAATCATTCGCCTCGATGAAGTGCGTCGTAAAACCCAAAACGACCTCGACAACAACCTGGCGGAAGCCAACAAACTGTCGAAAGAAATTGGCGATCTTTTCAAAAGCGGTAAAAAAGATGAGGCAGAGGCTGCAAAACCGCGTGTCGCGGCATTGAAAGAATCTGCCAAAGAACTCGAACAAACGCTTCAGCAAACCGAAGAAACACAAAAGCAACTCCTGTATACCATTCCCAATGTGCCGAACACAATTGTGCCTTCAGGCAAAACAGCCGACGACAATGTGGAGGTCTTCATTTGGGGTAATAAGCCTCAACTCGCTGAACAAAAGAAACCGCACTGGGAACTCATCGAAGAATATGATCTCATCGACTTCGAACTCGGCACCAAGATAACAGGCGCAGGTTTCCCGGTCTATAAAGGCGCAGGAGCCAAGCTGCAACGAGCCCTCATCAATTTCTTCCTCGATGAAGCTACCAAAGCCGGATACCGTGAATTTCAACCACCGCTGATGGTCAACGAAGCCAGCGGATTCGGTACAGGCCAACTGCCCGACAAAGAGGGACAGATGTATCATGTGGGCGTCGATGACTTGTATCTCATTCCAACAGCCGAAGTTCCGCTGACAAATTTGTATCGCGATGTTATTCTAAAGGAAGAGCAACTTCCCGTTAAAATGACCGGCTACACACCTTGCTTCCGTCGTGAAGCGGGGAGCTGGGGAGCACACGTTCGCGGTCTCAATCGCCTTCATCAATTCGATAAAGTGGAAATCGTTCAACTGGTTCATCCCGACAATTCATATAAAATTCTGGATGAAATGGTCGATCACGTGAAAGGAATACTCCAGAAACTCGAACTACACTTTCGCGTCATTCGCTTGTGCGGCGGCGACATGGGCTTCACCTCTGCCCTCACCTACGACTTCGAAGCATGGAGCGGCGCTCAAGAGCGTTGGCTCGAAGTAAGCTCTACCTCGAACTTCGAAACATTCCAAGCCAATCGCCTGAAATGCCGATTCAAAAACAGCGAGGGAAAAACACAGCTGGTTCATACTCTCAACGGAAGTGCACTGGCGTTGCCGCGTATCGTTGCATCGCTGCTCGAAAACAATCAAACTCCGGATGGTATTCGCATTCCTGCCGCACTCGTGCCTTACACCGGGTTCGATATGATAAAGAAATAAGGGCGAGGGACAAAGGGTGAAGGGTGAAGGGTGAAGAATAAAGTGCTAGTTGTGAAATCGCCGTAGTCTTTCGTTCAGATATGAGCCCTTTTATTCCACAAGGAGTATCCTGAAATTCAGCAGTACGAAATCACTTCGTACTTCGCACGCGGTACTTGGCACTTTGTAACGTAGAGATTAGTTTTTGTTTTTTTGATAATTCCTCCCTTTAGAGCACCAAGGCTTCTTGTAACTTTACTGCCATGCGCTTATCGAAGCAAACATTCATTTGGTTAATCATCTGTGCAATAGGATTGCTGCACGCATGCTCTGAACCCAGAAACTTCGACGATGAAATTCGCGCGGCAGACTCATTGAACACACAACTGGATGAGACCCTTGCGCTCATTGACACTTCCGCACATAGTATCTCAGACTCCATCGAAAAGCAAATCCTTTTTTTTCAAAAAAATAGTACGGATGTAAAAGACAGCTTGATGTCGCAGGCCTTGTTGCGGTATGCAGGAATTCGGAACAACATTGCATTACTCGATCAATGGCGCGATTCATTGCGAAACCGTCAAGACAAAATCGAAAATGAGCTTGTAGCATTCCGTAACGCACTCGCTGATAAGGCAACGCATGATGGGCTCAATCATGAAATAAATGAATTGTACGCCGATACTGTTCTTAAAAATCTCATCGAGAAACAACAACAGTGGCACACCAAAATCAACGAATGGTTGCAACAACAGAAATCGATTTACAACAACTGGAATACCCTCAACGACACCATACTGACCTGGAGACAATCCATTTCAAAACAAAAACAACCGGCATGAAGCACTTCATATTCGTACTAGGAATCTTGCTGTGCGCGATAACAGCTCATGCACAGGAGACGGACATGGAACTGGCCGACTATTACTACAACCAGGGAATGTTCGAGCAAGCCAAGCTATACTACGAGAAAATTTATAAGACCAACAAAACTTCCAAGGTGTTCAATAATTACCTGAACACGCTCATTGAACTTCGCGACTTCGAAGAGGCCGAAAAGATGGCCAAGAAAAAAATCAAAGAAGACACGAAAGATGGAGTCGGATATGTAAAGCTCGGCGACCTCTATCGGAAGTTCAATATGCCGGAAAAAGCAAATGAACAATTTGATGAAGCCGTAAAACGAGTCGAACCTACACGATCAAACATTCAACGACTAGCCAACGAATTCGGACTAATCAACGAATATGAATATGCCTTGAAGGTCTACGAAAAAGGACGAGCACAATCAAAAGATGGATACAACTTCACCTATGAAGTCGCCAATATGAAAGGCAATCTCGGTGATCAGGCTGGAATGACCGAAGCCTTTCTGGATCTTATCGGAGAAGAAGAACACTACTTGCAAACCGTGCAGAATTCTTTCAATCGCCTGCTTAACCTGGAAGAGAACGCTCAAAATATGGAGATGCTGAAAACAGCATTGCTGAAGCGCGCTCAGAAATTTCCCGATAAAACCATCTATGCAGAAATGCTCGCTTGGCTTTTCATGCAAAAGAAAGATTTTGCCTCAGCTTTGGTTCAGTCCATTGCACTCGACAAACGTCAGAACGAAAGTGGTGGCCGACTAATCAATCTGGCACAGCTGGCTTTAAACAACGATGACTATGAGACAGCTAGAAAGGCATACCAAGCTGTTATTGATAAAGGACCCGCTTCAGATTACTACATCATTGCTCGAATTGAAAAGCTGCAGGTATCCAAAGAAGAACTGGAACAAAAACCGAACAGCGATTCGAGTCTGTACAATCAACTCGAGCTCGACTATATCGCAGCTCTCAACGAAATTGGCCGCACACATGAAACGGCTATTCTGATGAAAGAACTAGCCCACGTTCAGGCCTTTCACTTGCAGAAATCAAACGATGCCGTTGCTCTTCTGAGAGAAGCAATAGCGCTGCCAGGCATTTACAACAAGACACTGGCGTTGTGTAAACTCGAACTCGGTGATGTGCAAGTATTCAATGGTGACATTTGGGATGCATCGCTTCTGTTTTCTCAAGTAGAACTCGATTTCAAAGACGACATGCTCGGCAATGAGGCAAAATTCCGCAACGCCCGTATTTCCTATTACACCGGAGACTTTGAATGGGCGCAAGGACAACTGGATGCACTCAAAGCTTCTACATCCAAACTCATTTCGAATGATGCCATCGATTTGTCACTTCTCATCACAGACAACTTCAACATGGACACAACTACGGCTCCCATGATGATGTATGCGCGTGCCGATTTACTCGCTTATCAAAACAGATATGAAGTGTGCCTAGTAACGCTCGACTCAATTCTTACTGAATATCCCGCGCATACACTCACAGACGAAATCAAAATGCTCAAGGCTTCGATTTATATGAAGCGAGGACAATTCGATTTGGCCAGAGACTTATACCAAAACGTCGTTGACCTTCATTTCACAGACATAACAGCCGACGATGCTTTATTCAAACTAGCGTCGTTACAAGAGCAAGTCTATAAAGACAATGCAAAAGCAATGATGCTTTTCGAAAAGCTCATCACCGATTTCCCTGCGAGTCTCTTTGTTGTTGAATCTCGCAAGCATTTCCGTGCTTTGCGCGGTGATTCGTTGAATCAGTAAAAATAGTTGGAGGCAACACCCTGGTGGAGAAGTTGCGAAGCTTCCTCAAACTCGAAATCCTCTAATGCCTTTTGAATACGCAGAAGGCAATCTCTCTGTTCTTCACTGCTTGCTGAGCTCATCGCGCCATCTATAAAATCACCCGCAGCAGCATCATTGCCTGCAAGCATAGAAGATAGCTGTTCAACGAATAAGCTCCAATCGGTTACTTGCAGCATCACTTCAGACTGAGCTACTTTTTCACTGGGTACCTGCTCACGAATTTGTTGAACTAGAGTGTCCGTTTTGACCGTCAACAACTGCATCTGTGAAATCAAATCAACACGAATCTTCATTTCACCCGCTTCCTTTGCGCTCTTCAGTTGCACCGATAATTTGCGTGACAATTCGAATACTTCCATAGCACCAACGTTGCCACTCACACCGGCCATCGTATGCAAGTACTCAGCGAGGCCGGAGACATCCGAATTCATAACCATGGTTCGAATTTCAGTAGAAACGTTGACATACTTACTGGCATACTTCAACAGCAGGCGATGATACGATTGTGTTTTGGAGCCCGAACGCTTCAATCCTTCTTCATAGGCAATACCTGATATACGAACTTGACTTTCTGTCTTATTTGATTTTGCTATTGTATTGCCTTGTATATCCTCTCCTCGAATAAAACGAACCAATGCCCTGTATAAAATATCAGGATCAATTGGCTTCGTTATATGGTCATTCATGCCCGCGGCAATGCTTTTCTCATACTCACCTTTCACAGCGTGAGCCGTCATTGCGAGTATGGGCAATTCTTGCGAAGTTTTTTGCTTTCGAATTTCACGTGTGGCAGTCAGACCATCCATTTCAGGCATCTGAATATCCATCAACACTAAATCATACACCTGGTTGGTCGCCATCTCAACAGCCATCATACCGTTGGTTGCGCAGTCCACCTTGGCGCCCACATCCTGCAATAACTCGGTTGCCAAGTCCATATTAATCTCGTTGTCCTCCACCAACAACAAGTGCACACCTTGCAAATGCTGTCGGTATAGGCTCATGAAATCAACTTCCTGGATACTTTTTTTGATTCGCTTATTGTCCTGTCGAAGCACCTCGGCAATGGTGTCATTCAACGTAGAGATTCCAATCGGTTTGATGAGTAAGCCGTCTACTAAGTTTTTATTCAACGCATCCTTAACGGCCTCCGCACCATGCGATGTCACCATTACTACCGAAGGAATTCTGCCTGTGCCTCCATCCTTAATTTCTTTCACCAACTCCAATCCCGTCATGCCCGGCATCTTCCAATCTACCACAAGCAACGAGATTTCTTCGTCGCGTGCAATCGCCTCATCCCACAAGCGTTTTGCGTCCGGAGCATTCTCGGCAACCAGCACCTTGAAACCGAGGGAGCTCAGCATCTCAGTCAATACCATACGCGCACTTTCTGAATCATCGGCCAGCAAAGCTGTCAACCCATAGTCGGGTAACGCTGCAGTTTCTTCCGGTGCCTCGGCGTGCGAAAAAAACGCATTGAATGTAAACTCCGATCCAACGCCGGCTTCACTCGTAGCGCTTAACTCACCATCCATCATCTCTACAATACGACGGCAAATGGTCAAGCCCAATCCTGTTCCTCCATATTTGCGTGTCGTCGATAAATCGGCTTGCTGAAAAGGATTGAAGAGATTCTTCAATTGACTATCTGTAATACCAATACCTGAATCCTTAATGGTGAAGTTTACAATACATCCGTAAGGAAGAGACTTGAGCAGCTTGGCCATTACGCGTATTTCGCCGCGTTCGGTGAACTTGGCTGCGTTATCGGTGAGATTCAACAGCACTTGCCGTAAACGCAAACTATCGCCCAGCACATAACGAGGAATGTTGACATCAACGTAGGTTACAAACTCTACTTCTGATTTACTCTCCAACTTTACGTTGACTGCATCAGCCACTTCTGACACCACATCCGAAATAACCATCGTGGTATTTTCAAGCGTTAGTTTACCTGCTTCAATTTTCGAAAAGTCCAAAATGTCGTCGATGATACGCAAGAGGTTTTTTGCGGAAACATCGATTTTTTTGTGATAGTCTGATTGTCTTTCGTTGAGGGAAGTCTTACCCATCAAGTAGTTCATCCCGATGATTGCATTCATCGGTGTGCGAATCTCATGCGACATATTCGCCAAAAACTCACTCTTCGATCGACTTGAGCTCTCTGCCATTTCGCGCAAAACGACCATTTGTTGATAGCGCTCGTTGGCAATAGCAGCGTTCTTATTCGCACTGTCAATTTTGCGACTTCCATACCAGGAATAGAACGCAATCGCAAACGGACTTAAATCGGCGATCCAACAGGCAGGTGTCGATAGATGCACTTGCCATAGACCATGCAGCGTTATTTCACTCAATGCCCATTCAGCCTCTATGTAAGTGATCAAAGCCGCGATTAAACAGCCCAACAAAAAACCGAGAGCGATATGAATCTCCTTCTCGGTTTTAAATGCCTTGCGTACCAGCGCACTGTCTTCGATAGCCATCAATCGCTATTCGATTAAACCTGCTTAATCATTTGCACGTTCATAAGAAGCTTCACCTCGTCAGACAATACGATGCTACCATCATCGGTGCTAGCGTTCCATTGCAAGCCAAAATCTGCACGCAGCACAGAGCCGCTCATTTCGAAACCTGCTCGTGTTAATCCCCAGAGGTCAACAACGATTCCTTTATAGGCCACTTGAAGTGCTATCTGTTTCTTCACACCACGAATCATAATCTCGCCGTGCAACACGTAATCATTGTCTCCCGCCTTTTCCATCTTTGAAGATTGGAAAGTAAGCTTGGGATAAGTTACCGCATCGAAGAAATCGTTGGTGCGTAAGTGTTCGTCGCGCTGACCATTGCGGGTGTTTACCGAAGCAACTTCTGCTTCGAAGCTTATCTCAGCATCCGAAAAATCAGGTGAATCAGCATGCATAGTTCCTGTGCTGTTCTCGAAAGTTCCGGTCACGTTCGTGATCATCATATGGCGCACTTTGAAGGTAACTTCACTGTGAGCAGGGTCCATGACCCAAAGTTGTTTTGACATGGTTGGTGGTGGTTTTTATTAAGATTACAAAGATGATGAATTTCCTTAGAATCTGAGATTAAAAACAACAAACCCCGGAGTTTCCTCCGGGGTAGATTTGTAAATCAACTGTTCGTTGCGACGCCGAACTTCTGATAATTTGTCATTTGGGCATCGCTGTGGATTCTAACCACTACACATTTCACAAGCATCAGGATTATCGAGTGAGCATGAGATGGCTGCTTGGTTGCGCGCTATCTCCTCTGCACTCATTCCTGCTGTTGCCGACATATCAATAGTCATTTGGGCCGCTTGTGGCTCCACCATGGCGGGTTCTACAGCGTAAGCCGCAGCTGTTGCTTTGGCCATGACTGTTTCTGCCTGCGCCGGAATAGTCTCCGTTTTGTACTTCTTATCAACGGTAAACTTGATAGCGTCTGTCGCAGCCTTGGTGCGGAGGTAATACATACCTGTTTTCAAACCGCGCTCCCAGGCATAGAAGTGCATCGATGAAAGCTTACCGAAATTCGGATTCTCCATGAACACATTCAGCGACTGACTCTGGCAGATGTACGCTCCACGATCGGCTGCCATTTCGATGATCGCCTTTTGTGAAAGCTCCCATGCTGTTTTGTAAAGCGCTTTCAAGTTGTCCGGAATTTCTTCAATGCTCTGCACTGATCCATTCGCAGAAATCAACTTGTTCTTCAAGTCTTCGTTCCACAAACCAAGATTCACCAGGTCGCGCAGCAAATGCTTGTTCACGATGATGTATTCACCGGCCAATACACGACGCGTGTAAATATTGCTGGTGTATGGCTCGAAACATTCGTTGTTTCCCAAAATCTGAGCAGTGCTGGCTGTTGGCATCGGAGCAAGCAAGAGTGAGTTGCGCATTCCATGCTCTTTAATTTCTTCTTTCAGCACATCCCACTCCCAGCGCGATGTAGGTGCAACATTCCACATGTCGAACTGAAGAATGCCCTGGCTGGCAGGTGAACCCGGGAAGGTCTCATACGCACCATCCAGCTTAGCCAGATCTTTCGATGCGGTTGCCGCAGCATAATAGATAGTCTCAAATACTTCCTTGTTCATTTGGCGTGCCTCTGCACTGTCGAAAGGATAACGCATCAATATGAATGCATCCGCCAATCCTTGAACGCCAATTCCAATTGGACGGTGGCGCATGTTGCTCTTCTTCGTTTCCGGAACCGGATAGTAATTGCCATCAATAATCTTGTTCAGATTAACTGTTAGCTGATAGGCAACATCAAATAACTTATGGTGATCGAACTTACCGTCTTTCACAAACTTCGGCAAGGCAATCGAGCCGAGGTTGCACACTGCAATTTCATCGGCAGCTGTGTACTCCATGATTTCTGTGCAGAGGTTCGAGCTCTTAATAGTTCCCAGATTCTTCTGGTTGCTCTTGCTGTTGGCAGCATCCTTATAAAGCATGTAAGGCGTGCCCGTCTCAATTTGAGACTCGAGAATCTTGAACCACAAGTCTTGCGCCTTGATGGTTTGACGACCCTTGCCTTCGGTTTCATACTTCGTGTAAAGAGCTTCGAATTCTGGGCCCCATGCATCTGACAAGCCTGGACACTCATTCGGACACATTAGCGTCCATTCACCGTCTTCCTTAACACGCTGCATGAACAAATCCGGAATCCACAACGCATAGAACAAGTCGCGTGCGCGTGCCTCTTCTTTGCCGTGGTTCTTTTTCAGATCGAGAAAATCGTATACATCAGCATGCCATGGCTCGAGGTAAATCGCAAAAGATCCTTTGCGCTTTCCACCACCTTGGTCCACATAACGCGCCGTGTCATTGAACACCTTCAACATCGGAACGATACCATTGCTGGTGCCGTTAGTGCCTTTGATATATGAACCCTTTGCGCGCACATTGTGAATGCTCAAGCCAATACCGCCGGCACTTTGCGAAATCAGAGCCGTTTGCTTGAGTGTATTGTAGATGCCTTCAATGCTATCGCTTTGCATCTGCAACAAGAAGCAAGAGCTCATTTGTGGCTTTGGAGTACCTGCATTGAACAACGTAGGAGTAGCATGTGTAAACCAACCCTCGCTGAGCATGTTGTAGGTCTTAATTGCCTCAGCAATATCTTCCTTGTGGATTCCTACCGCAACACGCATAAATAGTTGCTGCGGACGCTCAGCCACCTTGCCATTTATCTTCAGCAGATAAGAACGCTCAAGGGTCTTAAATCCGAAATAATCGAAATTGAAATCACGGTCGTAAATAATCGTGCTATCTAAAATAGGTGCATTATCAATGATCACCTTATACACATCGTCGGCTATCAAGCCCGCGTTAGCACCGGTCTTTGGATCAACGTAGTAGTACAAGTCTGTCATTACCTGACTGAAAGACTTCTTGGTGTTCTTGTGCAAGTTGCTCACCGCAATACGCGAAGCAAGCAACGCATAATCGGGGTGAGTTGCTGTATTGGTAGCAGCAATTTCAGCGGCCAGGTTGTCGAGCTCACTGGTCGTAACTCCATCGTAAACGCCTTCGATTACCTTCATGGCAACCTTCACCGAATCTACAATTGGATTTAACCCATAGCACAACTTGGCAACGCGCGCGGTGATCTTGTCGAATTTCACCGTCTCCTTATGACCATCTCTTTTTAGAACGAACATATAGTTAGTTTTTTTTGAATTGTGGTTGGCCGGGATTTCCAATTACTACCGAAAAGATTCCCGTTTCTTTTAGGTACCTGCCAAAGGCTGGTTTGGTTAAATCTCCTTTCTCTCGAAAGAAGGCTCTCGTTTATATGAAAGCACGTCGTCTAAAAAACCTGCTTCGAAACGAGAGTGCAATAAAAGTGTTTAGGTATTGAATTCTCAAAAAATCAACCGGGGTTGTTTTTAAGAATCCCGAAGTAATTATTCACATCGATAAAATGTGAAAACTTATTTTGTATGCTCTCGTTTTTTTGCTTAGAGAGCTGCTTCTTCTATTAAAATTCTTCGTCCAGCGAAAAAGTCTGCTTGTCTTTATCAGCCATCACACCCGCCTTCTGATAATCACCTACACGCTTCTCAAAGAAATTCGTCTTTCCCTGAAGCGAAATCATTTCCATAAAGTCAAACGGATTGCTCTTGTTGTACACACGATCATTGCCCAACTCTGCAAGCAAACGATCGGCAACAAACTCGATGTACTGAGCCATCAAATCGCTGTTCATTC
>JAIYBR010000169.1 GCA_027488435.1 Flavobacteriales bacterium | reverse complement strand
GGGGTAGGGAAAATAACGGTGTCGCCCAGGGCTATAATCTCTCCATTTACTTCCCAATACGATTGATTTCCATTGCTCCTCCCATATAAATAAGTAACATCTTCACAGTCGCTGTAAAAATCATCTCCGGCTTGTACCAAGGGGTATGGGCTAATGAATACGGTAGCAGTATCGGTCGTATCGCAGCTGACTAAGTGCCCTGTTACAACATATCTTCCGCTATTCGTCACATTCAATGTGTCGGCTACACTTCCACCCGACCATGAATAGCTTACGAAGTTTCCACTGGGTACAAGTTGAACAATTTCACCTGTGCACGCAGTATCCTTGGATGCTTCGATTTCAATTTGCATCGATACATTCAGCTCTACAGTAATGGTGTCGGAATAAATAGGACAAAAACCTGTCATGGATGAAGAAAAGTAATACTCACCATCATTACTTACATTCACAATGAGTCCCGTTTGACCTGTCATTGGAAGTCCGTCGTGAAACCATTGAATCATAGCGCCATCTGTAATACCGAGTATGGGGTGATCTGACAAGCAAGTCGCCAATACATTGTCTACAGCGTATGGCGGAGCTGCCCATGTAGCCGTATTGGCGACATCATGAGATATAATAGTGGTTGGAAGGCTGGTTACAGAGCAGCCGTTGCTTAGTACCTCAAGTTCAACTGAAGTGGCTTGTTGATAGCTCACATTAAGGCTCGCAGTGGTGGCGCTTACGATAGAGCTATTGTTTTCATACCAATTATACTGGTAGCCCGCTTGAGTATCATCCGAACTCAACACAATGTCTTCACCGGGGCACAAGTCAATGGTGCCACTTGGTGAAATAACAGCTGTTGGATTTGCATTAACCACTACATCAATTTCGATTGGATCGCTGGTGCAGCCATTTTCTTCAACCGTTAGCTGATAGGCCAACTCATCCGCGACTGACGTGCTTACAGCGCAGTTTGCCGTGACCGATTCAATTGTGCTAATGAGAGTCCATGTGTATGCATCAAATCCAGGCGCTGCGTTAAGCGTTAAACTCTCACCTTCGCAAACCTCTGTGGTAGTATTGAGAATAGAAGCCACAGGCAGTGGGTTAACAGTGACAGATATTGGCAGTGATTCAGCGAGACAAACGCCGTTGGTGGCGATCGCTATGTATGTGCCGCTTTCCGTGACGTCAAGTGAGATGGATGTTTCACTTAATGTGGTTCCATTTTGGCGCCACTCAAGGGATTGGGCCGGTTGAGTTGTCAGCACCAGTGTTTCATTCGCGCAAAGTGTTGTTGGTCCAGAAGCCAAAATCGTTGGCACTATAGACTCTTGCACTTGAGTGGTTATGGACGTGTTATCTAATTCACCGCACGAATTTTCAACTGTGAGTGTCACGGTTTGATTGCCGAAATTGTTGAACACAATTCCTGTCGGATTGGACGCTGTAGACGTTGCAGGCACCGCACTAGAAAAGGACCACGATGAAACGGTTCCTGTGCTGCCAACGCTACTGAAGTTCATAGGGAAACCTTCGCAAATAGTTGATACGGAAGGTGTCACAACAGCATTAGGCGTCTGATCGCTATTGGTCTGTCCAAAGCTCGAATTACCGGAGGTAATAAAGGTTCCATTGCAGGAAAGTTCGTTGCTAATTCCTTCTGAGATAGTGATTGATTGAAACTGACTACTTAAGCTAACAGATGTTCCTGGTAATGCAGGGCATCCATTCGATGCTATGGCCGACACTGATGCAGGAAAGGTGCCGCCTCCCCAATACACTCCAGAGGAAATGGTCCCGTCAGCGTTCAAAACGAATACTTGTTCGGCAGCATCAGTGAGGCTTCCGGTTTGATTGATGCTCGAACTGCAATTGCAGGTTGTCCAGTTTAAATCGGGCGTGTTGCTGCCTTGTCCACTGCTAATTGTATATACTTCATTGGGCTGCAAAACAGTGCCACTTGGAATCGTCAAGCTGAAATCACCGTCGCTCACAACCATACAGCTCATGTCCACCGCATTTGGGCAAACATTGATGAGCTCGATCCATTCATTTGTGTTTGGTGGCACTCCATCCAAGCCGGATGGATTGACCATTATTTCATTGATTACGATGCACTGGGCTTTAAGCGTAGTTTCGGTTAGAATGATTAGAACTATCGGTAAAGCAATGCGCAGAATTTTCTTCACAGGTGTCAATTGAGTTTCAACTTTTTCGGGGTGCGAATTTCGTAAATCTGAAGCCTTTCTTGGCATGTTACTTCGTAATTCTTTGCGGTAAATGGATGGGGGTAACAAAAGTTACGATACCAGACATCAGACTGATTTAAGTTTGCACTATGGCGAAAGAGAAAAGTGCTGTTGTGGCAATGCTCACACATTCGTGTCCTGTCTGTAGAAAGACATCCATCTATAAAAATCCGGCAGTATACACATACATAGATTTGGGCGTAATGCATGCCGAATGCCCGGAGTGTAAAACGAATCTGATGCCCGAAACAGGTTTCTATTTTGGTGCTGCCTATGTGAGCTGGGCGCTTACTGTGGCCCTCTGGGTTTCGGTCTTAGTTGCGCTGAAAGTGCTCGACGCTATCGGTCTGCTTGAGTTTGGGTTTCTTACCCATCCCATAACATTTCTAACTTCGGGTGGTGTCGCCACTATACTGGTGTTCCCCTATTTATTCAGAGTTTCCAGAAGTATTTGGGCTCATTTGTTTATCAGGGTAAAAGCGATCTAGGCCTAAGATAGGTTTTACGGGGACTCCATTGTGGGCTTTCCGAGGTCAATTCTCGATTTTTCGCTCCAAGCTGTCCTCTTGATTATCGATTACAAATGATAGTGTCGTAGACAGCCCCATAACCGATAAACGCTCCGAGGCCACCGG
>JAIYBR010000075.1 GCA_027488435.1 Flavobacteriales bacterium | reverse complement strand
TGTGTAGGTAGCCAACACAGCAAGCGATCGTTCCACTTGTACTACCAGTTCTTTCGTAGGTACGAGAATGAGACATCTGGCTTCATTTCCCTGCGCATACTTGAGTGTTTGCAAAAGAGGAAGCAGATAAGCTGCCGTCTTTCCGGTTCCTGTCTGCGCAATGCCGATTACATCTTGACCGGCTAGAATGCGAGGTATAGCCTTAATCTGTATTTCAGTGGGCGTGGAATACTCTGCATCTTCAATCGCGTTGAGATACTGACGAGTTAATTTAAGATCTTCGAAGGTGCTCATGAATGTTTAAACTTCGTCTTCCGTAATCCATTTGTAAATCTCCGGTGCTTGGTAATTCTTCATTCGATCGAGGAGTTGATCAGCATTGTCGTCAATCAAAATCAAATCGCGAACAGTTGCATTCAAAAAACCTTCGTTACACATGTGATGGACGAATGCATGCAAGTGATTGAAATATCCGTTCACATTGAGCAAGCCGATCGGATATTGGTGCATGCCAAGTTGAGCCCAGGTTAAAATTTCGAATAGCTCGTCGAGAGTTCCATAACCGCCGGGTAAGGCCATCACACCCTGACTCAGTCGGTGCATGAGCATCTTGCGTTCATGCATGGTTTCTACCACGTGAAGGTTGGTTACTCCATAATGGGTCACTTCTTTGGTGCGTAGGAATTTGGGAATTACGCCGGTGACACGACCTCCTGCAGATAGTGCCCCGTCGGCGACCGCACCCATGATGCCTATTTTACCACCGCCGAAAATCACTTCAATGGAGTGGTTTGCAAGTAGTTTTCCTGTCTCAAGACCGATTTGCTTGTAGATAGGATTCTCGCCTTCGCTTGCGCCGCAGAAGACCGTGATGCTTTTCATGAGCGCAAGATAAGGGCGCAATCAGTTTTTTATGACGCGCATTCTGCTGCCATCAGTGGATTGGAGTATATACACACCGGCAGGCCACCTGGAAGCATCAATAGAGCGCACATTGGTGAACGTTTCGATGGGTTTGCCGCTTAAGTCGAATGCGGTAAGGCTGGTTAGTTGATCAAAGAAAATGGTGCTGCTTGTCGGATTTGGATAAGCTAAAAGCGATGTCGAACGATTTTCGGTTACATTGATTACTCCCTCGTTGTTGCTGGCTTCCGGTGTGGAGACAACAAATAGGACCCATTCATCGGCACCATCCGTGAGGCGGCCGAGTGATGTGTCGGGTGCGATGTAATTCCACTGGATTTCATCGGCGAGGGTATATCCGTCGGGACTAGCGAGACTCAGATATTCGCCGTTGTTCGACAATCTGAAGTCGGCATGCAGCACACCCTGTTCCACATCGGCATCGGCCCAGAAAAGAAGCCATCCGTTGGCAGGCACAGTCACACTGTCGGGGAAGCTCGATGAAACTACCCATTTGTTGCGCACCTCGGGATCGTCGCTGAAATAGTAGCCACTAAGGTTTACAGGGAAATTGTTTGGGTTGTAGACTTCTATCCAGTCTTCCAGCTCACCTACATTATCGGTTATGCCATTTTGATTTGCTGTAAGTAGCTCATTGATTACGATGTTTTGGGGTTGAATCACGAAGAGTTGATTCGTCACCGTTGGGGTTGGAGCACTAAAATCCATGCTCGAACTTGATCCGTCGCTCACACGGCCCCAGCTATGGTCTGCGATAGTTGTGGGATACGAATAGCTATTCATCACTGTATTTCCATTTGGTCCAACGATTTGAATGTTTGCTCCTTGTGTGGGTAGTTCCAATGGACTATGGTTTACGTCATCTGTGAGGTCATTGTCACACCAGATTAGCAGAAAACCATTGGGTGGAATTACGGTGCGGGCGGGTCTGGTGGATGGTACTGTCCAGGGAGTGCCTCCGTTGATGGATATGCTGTAATTGGCAAGGTTTACTTGAAACGGATTCGGGTTATAAATCTCAAACCACGGATCGAATTCGTTTTGTAAATCGTCGTATGTGGATGTGTTGATGGGTTGAACTTCATTGATGAATACGAGATCATTGTTTAGGATTTCAATGTTATTGTCATCGAATGTAACATTGTTGAAGTATTGCCATTGTGGACAACCATCGCACGACCGTCCCCAGCTCACGTCGCGTGCCATTTCGGGATACGTGACGCTGTCAATAACGGTAACACTATCGGGGGCTGTCAATAGAAAAGTTTCGCCTTCACTGCTCAACACGAAGCCCGCATTATGATCAGCACCTTGCGAAGTGATATTGTCGAAGTCGTCATCAACCCACAGAACGATGAAGTTATTCGGCAACACGGTAGTCACCCCTGCATCGATGGCGGGTATGCGCCATTTAGTGAGTGAATCGGGGTCATCGCTGATGAAGTAGTTTGCCAGATTCGTAATGGGGCTACCGGGCGGATTATAGATTTCGACCCAGTCGTCGTATTCAAAGAAATCATCCATCATCGTAGTTTTATTGTTGGTGAGAATTTCGTTGATGCGTAGGTTGAAGTTCTGGCCATGCACCGTGTAAATACACGATGTGATGAGTGCGACGAGTAGTGTTTTCTTTCCCATGATTTGTAAATTCAAAGTTAAGGGAATGTCGGTCGGAATTTTCTTTTAGAAAAATGAGTTTTGTAATTAGATTACAATCTGAGCCTATTGCTTTGCTTCAATCATCCTTATCTTTCAACCATGCCCGAACGCGCAATCATGCATATGGACTTAGACACGTTTTTCGTGTCGGTAGAGCGCTTGCTCGATAGTCGGCTCAACGGCAAGCCGGTGCTTATCGGTGGTACGAGCGATCGTGGTGTCGTCGCATCTTGCAGTTACGAAGCACGCAAGTTCGGTGTGCACAGCGCCATGCCGATGAAAATGGCCAAACAGTTGTGTCCGGAGGCGGTGGTGATACGCGGCAATTCTGCGAACTATATGAAGTACTCCGATATTGTGAGTGAAATTGTGCGCGAGGCTGTGCCGTTGTTTGAAAAGACTTCGGTCGATGAGTTCTACTGCGACCTCTCAGGCATGGATAAATTTTTCGGATGCTATCAATACGGAACCGAATTGCGCGAACGTGTCATTCGGGAAACGGGCTTGCCCATTTCGTTTGGATTGTCGGAAAACAAGACAGTGTCGAAGGTGGCGACAGGCGAGGCAAAGCCGAATAATCAGCGGCGTATTTTGTTGGGTGATGAGAGGCCGTTTTTAGCACCGTTGTCGATTCAGAAAATTCCGATGGTAGGCGACAAGACCTACCAGACGTTGCGCAACATGGGCGTGAGTAAGATTCATACGGTGCAGGAAATGCCCGTGGAGTTGATGGAAAATGCCTTTGGCGATAATGGTGTCACCATCTGGCGCAAAGCCAATGGTATCGATCCGTCGCCGGTCATTCCCTACCAGGAGCGCAAGTCGATATCGACCGAGCGTACCTTCGATCGCGATACGATCGATATTGTGAAGTTGCGAGGCATCTTGCTGGCCATGGCCGAGAATCTCGCCTTTCAGTTGCGCAGAGGCGATAAGCTGACTTCCTGCATTACGATTAAGATTCGCTACTCCGATTTCCAGACGCACACACAGCAGTGCCGCATCCCATTTACTTCTGCCGATCATCTCATCTTACCGCGCGTGCTCGAGTTGTTCGATAAGATTTACAATCGCCGTATGCTCGTGCGTCTCATCGGCGTGAAGTTCAGTCATCTCGTGGGCGGTGGCTATCAAATCAATTTGTTCGACGATACGGAAGAACGCATTAACCTCTATCAGGCGATGGATAAGATGCGTGAGAAGTATGGCGACCGCGCCGTCGTAAGCGCAGCCGGCATGATGGCCAAGTCGATCGGCCGATGGAATCCGTTCAATGGCGATGCGCCTCCGCTGTTGGCCAATCGCCGTCAATAAAAATCGGAGGCCGTGCTCAACAACCATTCGTATTACTCCCTGCGCTTCGGCACGCTCGAACCTTCGGCTGTGCTTGAGCTTGCTGAGCAGCTCGGATATAAGACGCTGGCTCTAACCGATATCAACTGCACGGCAGGTATAATCGAGTTTGCACGATTGGCTTTGAAGAAGGGGATTAAACCGGTTGCCGGAGTCGACTTTCGCAATGGTGTGCAGCAATGCTTTGTCGCCTTGGCAAAAAACAACGATGGCTTTGCAGCTATCAATGAATATCTGTCGAGTCGCTTGCAAGCAAATGAGAGCATACCTCTTGTCGCGCCTGCCTGGAACGATGTGCTTGTGATTTATCCGCTGCGGCATTTTATAGATGGAAGGTTGAAGGTCGACGAGTTGAACCAGAACGAGTGCATCGGCGTAACTCTTCGTGATATAGGAAAGCTTAGGTTTTCGAAAATCAAGTTCGATAGCAGGAAGCTTGCCTTCATGCATCCCGCAACATTTGCAACAAAGCGTGATTTCAATGCGCATCGCTTGTTGCGCGCTATCGACAATAATACGTTACTGAGTAAGCTGTCTGCCGAAGAACAGGCCGACCCCGAAGATCGACTCTATCCGAAGGAACATGTTTTGGAAGTACTCGACGAATTTTCGTTTGCATTCAATCAATCGGAATCATTACTCGAATCATGCTCGATTGACTTCGGATTTAAGAGCGAGACACACAAGAATTTGCTTCACTATAGTTCGAGCGCGGAAGAGGATGAGTCGCTCCTGCTTTCGCTTTGCAAAGAGGGTTTAGCATATCGATATCCGGATGCAGGCCCCGAAGTAATGCAGAGGCTTGAGAAGGAGTTGTACCTAATTCGCGAGAAGAAATTCGTTTCCTACTTTCTCATCAATTGGGATATTGTGAACTACGCGCGCAGCAAGGATTATTATTACGTAGGGCGCGGAAGCGGGGCAAACAGCATCGTAGCATATCTCCTGCGTATTACAGATGTCGACCCGCTTGAGCTCGATTTGTACTTCGAGCGTTTCATCAATTTGTTTCGTCAATCGCCGCCCGATTTCGATATAGATTTTTCCTGGAAAGAACGTGAGGATATTACGCGCTACATTTTTGAGAAGTTCCGAAATGCGACTTTGCTCGGGGCATTCAATACATTCCAGTATTCAGCCGTAGTGCGGGAGTTGGGAAAGGTTTTCGGATTGCCGAAGTCGGATATCGATATGCTCAGCGATGGAAAGTTTAACTACGATGAGCTCGACGCAATGCATCAACAAGTCTTGCGCTATGCTTCGTATTTGAAAGACTTCCCCAATTACGTCAGCATACATTCAGCGGGCATTCTCATCACCGAACAGCCCATCTATTATTATGGAGCGACCTTTCTTCCGCCCAAAGGTTTTCCAACCGCGATGTTTGATATGCACCAGGCAGAGGACATTGGTATCAACAAACTGGATATTCTCTCGCAGCGAGGTTTGGGTAAAATCAAAGACACGCTGGCCATCATTCGCTACAATCAGCCGGAGAGGGCAGATATAGATATTCACGACATCAAACGTTTTAAGAGTGATGAGCAGTGCAACGACATGTTACGCAGGGGAGAAGCGTTGGGTTGTTTTTATGTAGAATCGCCGGCTATGCGCATGTTGCTGACGAAGTTGCAAACCCACAATTACATCGGCCTTGTTGCAGCGAGTTCTGTTATACGTCCCGGGGTTTCATCATCGGGCATGATGCGCGCATATATCATGCGTGAGCGTATTCCGGAACGCAGAAACGATGCTCCTGAGCCCTTGTTGAAGTTGATGCCCGAGACATATGGTGTCATGGTTTATCAAGAAGACGTTATAAAAGTAGCACACGAATTTGCTGGTCTTACGTTAGCAGAGGCCGATGTATTGCGCCGTGGCATGAGTGGCAAGTTTCGGGGTAGGGATGAGTTTGAGCAAGCACGCAATCGCTTTTTACTTTGCGCATTAGAGCGAGGGCATAGCGAAACATTGGTGCGCGATGTGTGGCGACAGGTGGAGAGTTTTGCCGGCTACGCTTTTGCCAAAGGACACAGCGCGAGCTATGCGGTGGAGAGTTATCAGTGTCTTTTTTTGAAAGCGTATTTTCCGTTGGAGTATATGACGGCCACCATCAACAACTTCGGGGGCTTTTTCAAGACAGAGATTTATGTGCATGAAGCCCGAATGCATGGTGCGAGCATAGAAGCACCTTGCGTGAATGAGTCAGGTGATGAAGCTGTTATTCGAGGTAACATTATTACACTCGGCTTGCAGATGATAAAAGGATTGGAACATGGTGTTCGTGAATCGATTGTTAAAGCGCGCTCCAATAAATCATTTAGTTCACTCGATGATTTGCTGGATCGTGTATCGATGGGCTTAGAACAAGCTACTCTCCTCGCTCGCTCAGGTGCATTGCGTTACACCGGTATGGGCAAGAAAGAACTGCTGTGGCAATTGCATTTTAAGTTGAGCACGCAAGCAACAACGCCTTCAGACCAGTTGTTGTTTACCACGCGACGCTCCGACGCGAAATTGCCGCAGCTCGAACATCATTGGCTCGAAGATGCCTATGATGAATTAGAACTACTTGGCTTTCCCCTCTGCAATCCTTTTCAGATGATTGACTACACGCAATTAGCCGAGCATCGTTATTCATCAGCAAGCGAATTGAAGGAGTTGATTCATGAGGAGATTCACATCATCGGATATAAGGTGGCCTTGAAACCAACAGGCACCAGCAAAGGTGAGGGCATGTTTTTCGGAACGTTTTTAGACGAGCGAGGTCATTTCATCGATACGGTTCATTTTCCTCCGGTTGCCAAAGCATATCCTGCAAGCGGTTGGGGGCTATTTCATATTCATGGTAAAGTGACCGAGGAGTTCGGAGCATACACAATTGAAGTGAAGTGGATCAAGCGACTTGATTTGTTGCCTGATCCGCGCGTGACGGATGGCCCTTCGCATCCCGCACTCAACAGAAAGGGAAGTGGCAACGACCGCTGGGTGAATCGAACGATTCATGGCAAACCCAAGTTGAAATAAAAAGTCCCGCACATAGGCGGGACTTTTCGATGGTGTGGTTGCAATTTTTTTATTGCTTGAGGAATTTCTTCTGTTGAATTCCTTGTGAAGTGTTCGCTTGCACAAAGTATACTCCAGGTGCCAAGTCGCTCACGTCGATTCGCTGTTGAGTTATGGCAACGGATTGAACGATCTTTCCACTGATGTCTACAATGGTTACAGCTGAAGAGCTCGTTCCGCTCAGCGTGATGAAATCAAAAGCTGGGTTCGGGTAAAGATTGAAGCCATTTGTTTCAGTGTTGTCGATAGATAGAATTGCAGTTCCTTCTACGATGGTCAATGTCTGATTGATTGCCGGATTTAAAATCTCGTCTACGATGCCCGATGGCCAACATACTGTGATGCGATCGATTTCTTCCTCTTGACCTAAGCCAAAATGAACATTGAGTGTGCTCATGTAGCGAAATCCTTCACCGCTGCGCACATCGCGAATTTGCTGGCCGCTTGCGGTATACAAAGTAACTCTGGCTCCAATGCCATTTTTATTGCTTGATGTTCCTTGCATGTTCATCGTGATGTAGTTGTTGCCATTGGGAACATTCATGTGTGCAGTGCCACCGGCAACTACATCGATGAAGCCATCATTGTTGATGTCTCCCATAGGACCTACACCGAAATTTATGAGGCTTGGTGTGAAAGTCATGTCGCCATTGTTGACCATGACTGTATTTCCTGCACCGATAACATCCACAAAACCGTCATTGTTAAAATCGGCCGGTGCCCATTCAATGCCTGTACTCGCAAAAATGTCGAATCCTGTTCCGACTGTTTGGTCGGTGAAGTTTCCGTTGCCATCGTTAATCATCACTTTGTGACCGCCGTTGGTGAATGAACTTGCACCTACAACAACGTCCATGTCGCCATCATTATCGTAATCAGCCCAGGCAGAAGACCATGTTTGAACGTTATCGGCCAGGCTGATTTCAGCTCCAACCTCTGTGAAAGTGCCATCGCCATTATTGCGATGCATTTGGTTGATGTTTGCTGCAGAATTTCCGCCACGACATTTGGCAATGAACATATCAATATCGCAATCGTTGTCGTAATCAATCCAAACAGAACCGTAGTTTCCACC
>JAIYBR010000295.1 GCA_027488435.1 Flavobacteriales bacterium | reverse complement strand
GTATTTTTGCAACTCGATGTAATCCAATCATGAGAACAATCTACCTCCTAACGCTCACGTCGCTGTTCATCGCCTCACACATGAGCGCCCAAGACACCCTATGCAACGCTGCCTTCACCATCGACAACAGCGAGCCCATGCACGTGCAACTCGATGCCGAGTGGATAGATTCAACCGCAGCCTATACCTGGACAACAGAAGGCGGAATTATCGCCGAAGGAACATCAAGCAACGTATTGCTTTACCCGGGGATACGCGAAATTTGTTTGCATGTGGAAACTCCCACTTGCCAGGCCGATAGCTGCATGTGGACCGATGTGCTTTGCACCAACAACACCATCAAGTTCAAGATAACCTTCTACGGCGATTCAACCGGCATTTTCGACACGATCAATATTCAGGCGTTTAATGGCTTAGAGGAAGTATTTGCCTATACCGGTTTCACGCTAACAACCAATCAACATGTGGAATGGCTGGAGTGCTTGGATGAAACAATCGATTGTGTTAATCTGGTGATCTCACCTCAAACGCTGTGGCAGGTGTATGCCGACAGTATCAATCTGGAAGCGGAGTACATCAGCGGTGGCGAAGGCCCGATTCTTTTGCAAATCCTTCCCAACGCAGCAACTTCTCCAAATTTCGGAGAGCTTATGGGCATTGGTTGCATCTCGAACAGTATCGAAAACCAAGAAAACGAGCCCTTAATCTTGTGGCCGAACCCTGTAAAGGATGCTTTGAATTTTGCTTCAACACCCGATGCTTTGCTTTTAATAGACCTCTCGGGAAAGGTCATATTGGAGTACAACGGAAAAACTAGTCAACTATCGATGGAACAAGTGCCATCGGGGCTTTACCTCGTAAAAGCGCGTTATGGAGAGGTTTGGCAATCAGCGCGAGTAGCTAAATAAGGACGAAGTACCCACCAAACTTTGAACCTTCAACCTTTCGCTTTGAACTTTCAACGTTTTTCCTTGCACAATCCGATTTCCGTCGTATTTTCGCGCTCCAAAATTTTAAATAAATAACTCAAAATCAATGAACCGTTACGAAACTGTTTTCATTTTGACTCCCGTGCTGTCTGAAGAGCAGGCAGCGGAAACAGTAGATAAGTTCAAGAAGTTTTTGAAGGGCAAGGGCGCCTCTATCAAGCACGAAGAAAATTGGGGCTTGAGAAAGTTGGCTTACCCTATCCAGAAGAAAACGACTGGCTTCTACTATTTGATGGAGTTCGAAGCACCCGGTGAAGTTATCACCCCATTCGAAACCGAATTCCGCCGCGATGAGCGCGTATTGCGCTTCCTCACAACTGCCATGGACAAGTTCCATACGCTTTACGCTGAGAGCCGTCGAAACAAGGCTAAGGAAAAGAAAGAAACCAAAGCCGAAGCTTAATCTTCATTAATCCTCAAAAACAGAAAAAAATGGCTGACGAAATTCGTTATCTGAATCCCATCGATATTGAAACCAAGCAGGAGAAATACTGCCGCTTCAAGAAGCACGGTATCAAGTATATCGACTATAAAGACGCAGACTTCTTGTTGAAGCTGTGCAATGAACAAGGTAAGCTTCTGCCACGCCGCCTTACAGGTACTTCATTGAAGTATCAACGTAAAGTAGCACAGGCAGTAAAGAAGGCCCGTCACCTGGCCCTTATGCCTTACGTAGCGGACATGTTGAAATAATCACACGGAGGGAACAATCATGGAAGTAATTCTGAAATCAAACATCGAAAAACTAGGTGCTAAAGACGAAGTAGTCGTTGTAAAGCCCGGTTACGCTCGCAATTACCTCATCCCACGTGGATACGCCATTGCAGCTACAGACAGCTCTAAAAAGATGCTGGCTGAAAACTTGAAGCAACGTGCACACAAAGAGACCAAGATTTTGGCTGAAGCTCAAGCTACAGCTGAGAAACTCGGCGCTCTGGAAGTGAAAATCGGCACCAAGGCCTCTGAAACCGGAAAGATTTTCGGTTCAGTAAACACCATTCAATTGTCGGAAGCCCTCGCGAAAGCAGGTTTCAACATCGACCGCAAGAGCATCAGTTTGTCTGACGACAACATCAAGATGCTTGGCGCATACGAAGCCAAGGTGAAACTCCACAAAGAAGTTTCAGCTGTGGTGAAGTTTGAAGTGGTGGCTGAGTAATACAACACCAACACGATCTATGAAAAGGCTGTCTCGATAAGGGGCGGCCTTTTTTTTAGGGGTAAGGGACGATCGGAAAAGGGGTATTCACCTTATCCCTTTTCCGATCACCCCTTACCCCTTACCCATTGGCCTTCAACCCAAAACACTGCTCCCTCCTTCAAATCAATTACACTGCAACATTCGCTCAACTGTTCCTTCAGCCACTTGCGGCGTTTCAACGAAAGTCGATTACCCAGAATAACGGTATGTCCTGCCACTTGTGCAAGCTCTTCCCTTTTCCAGTAATGCAGATTACTACGATCGGAAAAGAAAATGGTAGTGGACGAATCGATTGCGGAATGGTACAACAGCGTGCTATCGGCTAGCAACAATTTACAATCACTGAGTTGCATGTACGGTGAATTCAGCGTGAGTATTTCCGATTGAATTCTGTCTTCCCACGAGAGACTATCGCAGCTGCGGGCATACCAAGACATACGATAATTACTGAATGCCTTTTTAGATGCGAGTTCATCGTCGATGGTGAACATCCGCCCTTGACATACCATCGTTATCGCTTCTCCGCGATAATCGCTGTGAATACAGATTTCGTACTGTCCGTTTATCTCAAACCGCGCAATGAATCCACCGCTCAACCAGCAGACATGCATACCCAATGCAATGAGCAACGCATGTTTGTTTCTTCTCAACACACAAACACACCACGCCACAATACACCCCACGCACAAAAACGCTTCCCAAGGTACCCAATAGACACCTTCAATCAACGCATAGGGCCAATGCGCCGACCACTCCATTAAGTCATTCATAATACGTGTGAGCAATCCTACCAACCCGGCAATGAACGATGCAAGCGGTGCACATGCAAGGAGCGCGAAATAGGCCAACGCCAAATACAATACAATGGTCGATAGCGGTATCACCATCACATTGGTAATCATAAACCACGTTGGAAACTGATGAAACAAATAGAGCGTGACCGGCAACGTGGCCAACTGTGCCGAGATGGAAATACTCGTCAGCTCCCACAACCATTTGCTGATTCGCGATTGGAAATAGAAAAGCCGATGCAACGCAGGATGAATAGCGGCAATTCCAAGCACCGCCAGATATGAAAGTATGAACCCCATGCTGAATGCAATCATCGGATCCATCATCAGCAGCAACAAAGCAGAAGCTGCCATCGTATTGTAGATGGTATTTCGCAATCCGAAATTATCGGCCACAATCACAAACGAGAACATCCAAGCCGCGCGCAATACAGATGGCGAAAAGCCGGTCATCGCTGCATACAACCAAAGCAATACCACTGGAATTATCGTCTTGAGTCGCCTGGCTCTATTTCTACCCCACAAGCGTTCAAAAAGCGGTTTAAGAAGCATGTAAATAAGAGCCACATGCATACCCGAAACAGCGAGTACATGCACAACTCCGGCCCGTGCATAGTTCTGCATTACCTCGCGATCGATAGCACTTGCCTTGCCCAATATCAATGCAGACAGCACTCCCATTTCGCGTTGCTCAATAGGCTCTTGCGCCAGCCGCTGCAACAAAGTCTCTCGCCAGCGAATGAACGTTCCACGCAGCGTTGCCGCAGGCAACGAGTCACACAAACTCCAGTCGGCTTGCCTCACATAGGCTTGCGCCCATACAGCCTGCGTGCGCATGTATTCAGCGTAATTAAACTCGAGTGGATTTCGAGGCGCATCGAGCACATGTGGTGTGCACTTCACAACCAACACATCATCCACATGCAACGATTCAGCAGAGTTCGTATCGCGTTCAATGGTCAGCGCTACTTTTCCGCGGCATGCAGTAAATACAGAGTCGCACTGCGCGCCCATAATCTCACCCGTTACTTTCCATCTGCCCTTGGCCTCTGTAGGTTCATCTAGCAATCGAATGGCATAAACGGCTACATTTCCGGTTCGATGCACAACATGCCATACATCGTGCTCGCGATTGGTTGAGCGCATCATGCACATGCCCAGGAGCATCCACACGAACGAATAAAATATGCCTGTGTGGAATGCATAACGAAGCGACATCCAGTGACGATTCACCCCTATTCCCATCAGAAAAAAACAGAGATAACTGCCAATAGCGACTGAACACAGCACGAGCAACCAAGTGGTTTCTGCAGCGTAAATGCCCGTCAGTAGAGGCAAGACCAATCGCAGCAGAGGAGAGCGCAACCAAACATCCGAAATAGACATATCAACTGTTCTTTGACGAACAAGTTGCAATGCGAAAATGAATGAATCAAGGAGTTGTTATGCCTTGCCAACGGAATAAATCAGCGATTAAAATCCTCCGGATTCAAATCGGTGAAACGGCGCTTTTTCAGCAGAAAGAAATACTTCAAAATACTTTGGTTGTAGACACCGATTAAGTTGGGTTCAACAATCGAAAGCTCCTCTTTGCGACGCTTGCGTTGCAGCGTGCGCATGTTGCCATAGAAACTACCGTGCGCTTTCAGAACGGCGGTGAAATGACTCCACTTCCCTTCGGTTAGAAAACGCAACCCTGCAATTCCATCGAGAATCATACGGCGAATGAGCTTGAGACGAAGATTGCTCGTGTGGTAATTCTTCACCAGCATGTAGAGGTTGTTGCGGAAGTTGAGGTACGTCTTGAATGGACTCTGCCGATCGAGTGTGCCACCGCCATAATGATACACCTTCGACTCACGACAAGCGCCTACCTTATAACCACGGTTCTTCAAACGCCAGCACAAGTCAATCTCTTCCATATGAGCGAAGAAATCTTCATCAAGACCACCAACCTCCAGCCAGGCATCACGGCGAATAAACATAGCAGCACCGGATGCCCAGAAAACCTCTTCGTTGCGGCTGTATTGTGCCAAATCCTTCTCGAACTCGAAGAATATACGTCCCGCACAAAAAGCATAGGCATCCTTATCGATAAAGCCTCCAGCTGCGCCGGCATATTCAAACCAGTCTTTGCGATGATAATCTAAGATATTAGGCTGACATGCTACCATACCCAGTGTAGAGTCCATGTATCGCAGCACAGGTGCAATCCAATCGGGCGTCACTTCCACGTCCGAATTCAATAGCACATAAAACTCATTCGAAACCTTTCGCAAGCCATGATTGTAACCTCCGGCAAAGCCGTAATTCTTATCCAGTTCTATGACAGATACAGTTGGAAATTCATTTTGAAGCACTGCAATAGAATGATCAGTCGAAGCATTATCGATAACCACTACATCCGCTATTGCCCCACTGTGCTGGACCACACCGGGTAAGAACTGTCGAAGAAATTTCTCCCCATTCCAATTCAATATGACCACAGCAACACGCTTCATTTCAATGGATCAATGAGGACTGTACCACAGGTTTTCGATTTCGTCGCGGCTGTTTGTATCTGTTCTATTGTTGGCATTACGAATAGAAGAATCGCCCATATTTAGAGCTGTAGGTCGCGAGCGCACCAATTCTTTCCAATTGAAATTCTTGGTTTCCTCGGGCACATCACTGTGCAATAAATCCATATCCCCCATCAACGTGGTATCATAAAATAGGAATCGTCGATTGTGCAAGTTATTGTCGGTCGAATAGTAATGCCAGATTTCGAATGGCCAATAATCGACCTCATTATTGCGCACTATACGCGTATTAGGTGAGCCATATTGCAAATACACTCTTCCGCGTTCTGTTTGCCATCCTTTCTTAATGCGGGTTTCAAAATTATCCTTGACAAACTTAATGCTCTTGGCATATTCCAACCAAGCTGCTTCAGGGTTTTCGGGATATCGCTTCCACCAAAATGAATAGAAGAAGCTTTGCATAGTAGTCAAATCTGCAGTAGGAATCTGACGGTCGATGGCATCGCGGTCAACGTCTCGAGCGATTGGAATATGATAGAACAAAATCTGTCGGAGCGAATCAGCATCTGAATATCGCGCAGCAAATGAAAGTGTGACTTGTGCTGCACTCACTTCAGAAGTAGAACTTGCATTTGGTAAATCAGCGATTTTGTTTCTGGCAAATTCACGTTCACGCAACGCCACCAAATTGTTTTCGCGGTCGCGCACCTCAATTCGAAGCATAAACTGTCCTGCAGGAACATCGGTTATATCGAGCGTTTGCAACATCGGCACAACGGAAGCTGACTTCTCCTTCTTCACCCTTTTACAAAATTCTACGGAGTTATCTTTCATATTCACGATACAAATCGTCGTTACGAAAGGACTTCCCTCGCCCCAAACACTATCACTACGATAGATCTCTGCGTAATAAATAAGACTATTTAGTGAAGTTCCGAAATAGCTGCTCACGAATGGAATAATGTCGTAACCCGACTTACTAAAGGCATTTAAATCGGCGGACTGACGATAAGCGCTTACCCATTCAATATCAGAAATAAAAACTCCCTTGGCAGGCACTACAACTTCCATTTTTTGCAGGAGCGACTCGGCCGGCTTTTGCGAAGCATTTACATCACGCACTTCAATTTCAAGGTCATAGTTGCCTGCTGGTATCGCAAAGCGTTCGATAGAAAGAAAATCAGACTTATCGTTTCCCTTCACTACTGGTCCGTCGACTTTGACTTTGCGCGCATCGACAATGGTCCCTGCACGCATGAGCACAAGCGTGAGTTCAGCATGTGCCTGCACGAAACCCGAATCAAGCGACATATGCTCGAAAGTAGAAGCATCAAATGAGGTCACGACTTCAGCATAGGGTCCAACACCGGGAGCAAAAAACACCCGATAGTCGAACGTTACGCGCAACGCAAACAGCTGATTGCTTGCCACCAGCAAGCACACCAACAAAGTCAATTTTCGTATGAAAAACAACATGTGGGTAAAGGTAATTCGCAATTGCGTTTGGCAAATCATAAAGTGCCAAATGAAGCAAAAGAAGGGTTCCTTACTTTCGTGGCATACCGAATGGATTATGTCACGCTTTCCTTTTCAATTGACCACTGAAGCCGACTATGATGCGGCGTATCGTTTCAGCACTGAATCGCCCGAAGCCTTTTGGGAAGATGTAGCCTCACACTACCAGTGGCGCAAACCGTGGCACACAACGCTAGAGTGGAACTTTCAGGAACCCGATGTGAAGTGGTTTTTGGGAGCCGAGCTGAACATCACGGAGAACTGTATTGACCGCCATTTAAGCGACAAGGCTGAGCAAACGGCCATCATCTGGGAACCCAATGAGTCGCATGAAGCTGCCAAGCACATCAGCTACCGCGAGCTGCACGACGAAGTATGCCGCATGGCCAACGTGCTCACCGATTTGGGTGTAACCAAAGGCGACCGCGTGTGCATATACATGCCCATGATACCGGAGCTTGCGTATGCTGTACTTGCATGCGCGCGAATGGGAGCCATCCACTCGGTGGTATTCGCAGGCTTCAGTGCCAACTCCGTGGCAGACCGCATCAACGACAGTTCATGCAAGGTCGTCATCACCACCGATGCCATGAGTCGCGGAGCCAAGCAAATCGCAGTGAAAGCCATTGTGGATGAAGCGCTCACTCAATGTACCTCGGTAGAGCGCGTACTGGTGGTTAACAGAATGAACTGGGAAGTGCCGATGGCAGAAGGCCGCGATGTCGACTACCGCAAAGAGCACGCCCATGCGGCAACTATTTTCGAGCCCGTTGCCATGCAAAGTGAAGATCCGCTTTTCATTCTCTACACAAGCGGAAGCACCGGCAAGCCAAAGGGCGTATTGCACACGTGTGGCGGCTATATGGTTTATGCCGGCTATACGTTTAGCAATGTGTTTCAATACAAAACCGGAGAGATTCATTGGTGCACGGCCGACATTGGTTGGGTAACAGGGCACAGCTACATCCTATACGGTCCGTTATTGAACGGAGCCACTACGCTCATGTTTGAAGGTATACCCACCTACCCCGATGCAGGAAGATTTTGGGAAGTGGTGGATAAGCACCGTGTGAATATTTTCTACACGGCACCCACAGCGATTCGTTCGTTGATGTCGGCCGGAATCGAACACGTTCTCCCCTACACACTGCAAACCCTGCGCGCATTAGGTTCGGTAGGCGAACCTATCAACGAAGAAGCTTGGCATTGGTACGACACGAACATCGGAAAGAATCGATGTGCGATTGTGGATACTTTCTGGCAAACTGAAACGGGGGGCATCATGCTCACCTCGTGCGCAGGTGTGACCAACTCTAAACCTGCACTTGCCGGATTGCCCTTGCCCGGTGTTCAACCGATACTAGTGGATTCAAATGGCAATGAAATCGAAGGCAACGACGCGGAAGGACACTTGTGTTTCAAGTTCCCATGGCCGTCTATTCTTCGCAGCACATGGGGCGACCACGAGCGATGCCGACAGACCTATTTCGCTACCTACCCCAACCTCTACTTCACAGGCGACGGAGCTCGCCGTGACGAAGACGGCCTGTATCGCATAATTGGTCGAGTAGATGATGTTATTAATGTGAGTGGACACCGGTTTGGCACAGCAGAAATTGAGAATGCCATCAACCAGAATAAGCACGTGATAGAGAGCGCCGTGGTTGGGTTTCCTCACGACATCAAGGGCCAAGGCATTTACGCCTATGTCATACTCGCCAAGGGCAGTGAGGCCAATCAAGATATGCGCGACCGCATTATCGAAACGGTCGCTCATGAAATAGGACGCATTGCCAAACCTGATAAGATTCAATTCGTGAGCGGACTTCCGAAAACTCGTTCAGGTAAAATCATGCGCCGAATACTTCGCAAAGTGGCCGAAGGCGATGTGAGTTCGTTAGGAGATACGACAACACTGCTCGACCCCACCATCGTGGAGGAAATCGTCAAAGGAGCGAACTAGGCGGTCTTACACCGAAAGAAGAGCCGAATGACTGCTTCAAGAAACTACACTTTTTCCGAACGATACAACTCTATCAAGGTGATTTCGGGAGCCATGCCAACACGGCCGGGAAAAGCCAAAAAGCCGAAACCACGATTGATGTAAATATGCTGATTTTCCTCGCTGTATAATCCGCCCCAGCGCTTGTAGCGCACGGAAACAGGACTGAGTTTAATACCGAATTGAGGCAGTTCAACACCCATCTGAGCTCCGTGAGTATGCCCCGATAACGTCAGTGCAATATTCGTTTGGCCAACTACCTGCTCCGACCAATGGGTTGGATCATGCGAAAGCAAAATCTTGAACTCATCGGCAGCAACTCCTTCCATTGTTTTTACCAAATCGCCATGCTGATGAAAACCCAGTCCCCAATTTTCACTTCCTAATAGACGGATAGACTGACCATCTTTCTCCAGCAACACATTCTCGTTTCTAAGCAACTGAAAGCCCGCCTCTCTATGGATTTCAAACAATCGTTCTTGGCTCTTTTTCTTCAACTCAGGCTGTCGACCCATAGCATAGTCGCCATAATCGTGATTTCCCAGAATGGAGAATTTACCATAGCGCGCCTGAATTCCGGCCAATCGATCTATCCACGGCTCTGCCTCCTGAGCAAAATTATTGACCATATCACCCGTGAAAAAAACGTAATCGGGCGAAAGCGAATTTATCAAGTCAAAACCGGGTTGAACTTCGTCCAACGCTTGATTGAAGCTACCCAAATGCATGTCGCTGATGTGAACTATTCGCAGGCCGTCAAAAGCATCGGGCAAATCGGGAAACCCTACCCGCTCCGACATTACGCGAAAAGCATACTTTCCGCGTGTTACACCATACAACATGCTTCCTGTCCAGAGCGCAGCAGCTCCTATTCCCAATTGATTAAAGAACTGGATGCGTGTCATTTTCTCGTGCGACTCGCCAGGAGGTGTGGTGAAAAAACGAGTGCCGACCCACTTAACACCGTTGGCTATATCATTCAACAAATGAAAAGTGCCGAATATGAGTTTGGATGTTACTGCAATGATGAAGAAACCAACAGCAAAATTGAAGAGAGTATAGCTACTTCTCCCTTGCCATTCGTGACGGTCGGTCCAGTTCAACATCATAAAGACGATGGTGCCATAGGCCAGCACTGTGGAAGACCAGAAAAGCGTATAGATTACTTTCCTCCAAATAGGATCAAGACCCGCAAACGTCATTCGAAGACCTTTAAATGCGTAGATTTCTATTCCAGAAAACAACACCAGAGTAATTATCAAACGCATCATATCGCGGCAATTGGACAGCAAAAGTAAAGGCTCGTAAAAGGGATTTGTCTATACCGCTGATAAACATTCGTTAAATCAATTGAGTTCTGTCAGACAACTTCCATCAACCTTGTGATAAATTGCCTCCTAATACCAATTTCACTTCGACATGAAGATTCTGTTTCTATTTCTATTCATTACCATTTCGATTACCACGCTAGGTCAGGAAAAAAGCCTATTTGCCGTAAAGCTTTTTAATGGCAATGAATATGTCGGAACAATTGAAAAAGATGACGGCAGAGAAATCTTTGTAATGACCCAGAGTATTGGAGGCATTTATCTTCTGAAAGCAGATATTCTAAGTATCAAGCCGATTAATGGAGAAACACAAGTAGTTCAAGGAGAAATTCGTGACACCGGTCCCTTTACCACACGATATGCTTTTACCACCAACGCGCTCAGCATCAAAAAAGGCGAGAACTACGCCATGCTGAATTTATACGGCCCTGAAATACACATGGCTGTATCTCACAGACTTTCTGTAGGCCTAATGAGCACTTGGATAGGCAGTCCATTGGTGCTGGCATTGAAATACACTATTCCCACGAATCGGCCAAACTTAAACTTTTCCATCGGAAATCTAACCGCTACTTCCGGGTATTTGCAGAGTTTCCGTGGCTTTGGCAATCTTGCATTTGCTAACATGACAATTGGCGACAGGTTAAATAACGTAACCGTTGCGGCCGGTTACTTCGCCTATCGCGGTGGAGGCAAGGATAACCTCATCAGGCCTGCGACCTTTGAGAACACCGAATCATATATAGATCTAGGTCCATATCAGGGTTTACCGAAGCCGGTTCACGGTCCTATGCTTTCTCTTGGTGGCATTGCACGAATAGGGTCGAAAGCCAGTTTCGTATTTGACTCTATGGTCGGTTTTTTCGAGCATGAATATGGTGAGTACACCACAACTGTCCTTCAGGAGCCGAGCTATTTTGAGCTCTACGACCCCGGTGAGTATCGCCATGAAATAAGCATAAAGCAAAGCCATTCAACCTTCCTGTTCATTATGCCGGGCATGCGATTCCAACGCGAGGAACGAAAAGCCTTTCAGTTTTGCCTGGCCGGACTTGTCGTAAAAGATGGTGGTGAGTTTGTTTCCATTCCCTTCCCGATGTGCACCTGGTTTTCCCGCTTTTAATAGCAGCGAGTGCTGTGATAAGGACCGGCAACTTATAAACTGATGCCGCACAAATGAAACAGCATGCGGGCGCCTACATTGCCATTCCAATCGTCATTACCCGGAGCCACCTCCACGAGATCGAAGCCGATGATCGTTTTTCCGTGACGCTTCAAAGCGGATAGAAGATACGT
>JAIYBR010000161.1 GCA_027488435.1 Flavobacteriales bacterium | reverse complement strand
GTATCAACAAAGAATTTGATTTTGGATGGTACATTCCGCGGAGTGGGTTCTGGCTTGAGCCGCTTGAATGTTGCAATGTCTAGCTTAATCAACTCATCTGGTCGTTTAGTAGGTACAACTTCGCTTTGTGATGCCAACGGAATTGAAACCAATAACGGTCAAGCCATAGCACCCGCATTTATTGGCTGTTCGGGTAACGTTAGTGCAGCTTCGTGTTGCAATACCTCAACACTGGTATTAACCATAGACAACACGGCTCCTTCTATCGGCGCTACCGGTGCAAACGCGACTATCGCTTGCCCTTCAACTCCTGTGTTCACTGCTCCAACTGCTACTGATACTTACGACAGCAACCCATCCGTTGTTGTTGTTTCTGACGTGACTACTCCGGGCGCTTGTGCAGGTGCTTACAACCGCACCATCACCTGGAAAGCGGTTGATGCTTGTGGTAATGAGTCAAGCGTGGTGTCTCAAACGATCAACGTAATCGACACAACTGCCCCTGTGGTGAATCCATATTCCATGGAAATCACGGTACAGTGCGACCAATTCGCCACATTGCCATTGCTTTCAGCAACAGATGCGTGCAGCGATGTTGAGGTTGACTTCACCGACATACTTTACTCTGGTGGCTGTCCTGGAACAATTGAACGTAACTACACGTTTACAGATGCTTGCGGCAACGTTAGTTTAGCTACTCAACTCATTACCCTACTAGATACTGTTGCTCCCGTGTTTACATTCGTTCCGGAGGCTCGATTCTTTGCATGCGGTGATTCATATACTGAACCTGTATCAGCTCGAGCCAGCGATCTATGCGATTCCGATGTGCAAATCAATTTCACCAGCGCCATTGCTCCTGGTGATTGTCCACAACAGCAATTCATTGTGAATACATGGACCGCCATAGATGAATGTCAAAACGAAACTTCGGTTACTGTTATCGACGTTATTACTATCTGTCCTGAAGTGGAAGAAGTGACCGCTTGTCATTCTTATAATTGGTTCGATACTGTCTACACCGTGTCCGGAATCTACGAACACACAGAACAGATCAACGGATGCGACGTCGTGTATGTTATTGACTTGACAATCACGCCACGTGTAACTCCTGCGTTCAGCGCAGTAGGTCCATTCTGCCGTGGAGCCAGCATCCCTGCTTTGCCAACCACGTCAATCAATGGTATCCAGGGTGCATGGTTGCCTGCCATCAACAACTTGGCAACGACTACCTACACGTTCACACCAAACACAGGTCAATGTGCTACACCCACAACAAGCACTATCACCATCAACCAGCCTACCTCGGCTCAGGTGAGTGCAACAGCTTGCAGCAGTTACGGTTGGAATGGACAGACCTACACATCTTCGGGTGTTTACACGTTCGTTACAACAAACGCTGCCGGATGCGACAGCACAGTTACACTTACCCTTACCATCAACACTCCTAGTGTTGCTGCAACGTCTATCACAGCAAATCCAGGCTTTACCATCACTACCGGTGCTTCTGTGACGCTGACCGTGAATGGTGGCTCATTAGGAACCGCAGCCACATGGAAGTGGTATAGCGGCAGCTGTGGCGGAACATTCGTTGGCACGGGAAGCAGTATCACTGTTTCTCCTACAGCGAACACAACCTACTTCGTACGTGCGGAAGGATTGTGCAACACCACAACTTGTATTTCTCGCACTGTGAATGTTACTCAGCCTTGCGGACCACGAACGCTTGTGAGTAACTCGCCAAACAATACAATTTGTTCCGGTAATGCTGTTACCCTTACAGTTGGCGGTTCCCTTGGCAGTGGTGCAAGCTGGAAATGGTACAAAAATTCATGCGGCGGTATTTGCGTAGGCACCGGCACAAACCTGACAGTAATGCCTATATGCACTACAACCTACTATGTTCGTTCAGAAGGAGGTTCTTGCGGCACTACAACATGTATGTCAATTACCATTCACGTAAATTCAGCTCCAAGCAGACCTGCCTACATCACCGGCTTGACTTCAGGCCTGTGCAATCGCACCAATGTTACCTATTGCGCGCCTTCAGTAAGCGGTGCGAATTCTTACCAATGGTCGGTTCCTTCCGGCGCTACAATCGTTAGCGGCCAAGGAACTACTTGTATCACTGTAAACTTCAGTGGTTCATTGGGAAGCAACAGCGTTTGCGGTTACTCAGCGATATGCGTTCATGCAGTGAACTCTTGCGGAATGAGCCAAGCGCGTTGTGTGAACCTTTACACTGCGCCAAGCGCCATCGCTTGTATTAACGGACTAAGCACAGTTAATCAAAATGTTACGACAACATACTCCGTAAGCAGTGTGAGTGGAGCGACAACTTATAACTGGATTGTTCCAACAGGATGGACTATTTTGAGTGGACAAGGAACCACTTCGATTAGCGTATTGACAGGAGCGAATTCCGGCAATGTTTCAGTGACTCCTATTAATGCTTGTTCTGCAGGCACGCGAGTAAGTAAATATGTTACTATTCAAAGTCTATGTTCACGCCAAGCTGAGGGAGATCAATCGACTGCGAATCGTCCGAATTTGAGAACAGCAGAGGTAATCGAAACTAACATTCCGGATGCTATTCTATACCCGAACCCGGCAAATGAATCATTCACGATTGAAAGTGGTGATGCATTACCAAGCCTCGTGGAGGTTATGGATATGACCGGCATGGTTGTTTATACCGGATCTCAGATTCGTCGTATCGAATCGAATTCATGGACTTCCGGAATCTATATTGTAAGACTGCATTTCACCACTGAGACACAAACGAAGCGCATTGAAATTATGCACTAACAAAACGTTCTCTTATTTTAAAATCCCGGGTTACGCCCGGGATTTTTTTATATATAAACATCTCGATTCAGCCTGCAAAACCACCTTAAAATCCAGCATGTAAGGCATTCCAGATGCTCATTATTCTGAAGTCGATTGGCCGAAAAAAATCATTTCATAACATTAGAAACAATAAATTTTATGCTAATTTCGCTGAATCTCTTTAAAGAGCCCACTAAAACTAATTAACGCCCCACCAAAATCAAATCAATGAGCAGATTCATTTCCTCAATTATGCGGATTACCATTTTTCGTATAAACAGCCTCCGCTGGTTAGCTGTGGCTATCGTTTCACTTTTTACACACGCAGCTATGGCCCAGGGCCATCAGGATCTCGCAGCGGTTATCGCGGGCGGTAATGATGCGTTGTCGGAAATGGTTTATAACCTGCACACTACAGCTTATGTCAACGAGGGCAACCTTCAGATTGTCGGCGATGGAAGTGCGGTTAAACTCGATGTAAACACATCCACATTTTCGACAGTCAATTTTTCAGACGCCTCGCTGAATGATGTTAATACCGTTGTCATTCGCATTGAAAACGCAACACAAGCAGCCTCAGGAATTAACGCAAGCTTGCTCAGCGAATTGGAAAACCTGACGAATGTAGTGCTGCTCTTCTCGTATGATATCAGTGCAACTGATGCAGCAGCATTTTCGATTGGCGGTCTGCCGAGCGCAGCAACTTCTTACTACTCGATTTCAATTCCCGAATAACAGTCACTACATTCTTAACCTTTCTTCATTCATCCAATGAAACAGACTTTACAAATCACTCAGCGCCTGCTAACGTTCAGTTTGCTGTTGCTTGCTGCTTTGGTAACGCAGGCTCAGGTTCGCGTGCCATTCACACAGCGCACATCGGCGTTTACGCCCACTCAAACAATCTACAGCATCAACGGTGATTTCACCATGATTGGTAATACGAATATGACTCTGCAGAGCTATTCCGCCAGCGGCTCGAATAGCAATCAGAATATGGCTAAAGTGGATACCGATGGAATTTCATCAACCAACAACTCATCATCGTCTGCGCTAACATTTTCGAACGAGAATGGGGCCAACCCGGCTTGCAGTGAAATTCTGTTCGCCGGTTTGTATTGGACAGCCCGCACCGATGGAACGCCAACGGAAGCTCAAAAGCGAGCCATCAAATTCCGTGGACCAGGTGAGTCGGCTTACACAACCTACAATGCAACCAGCAGCAATATTCGCTACCCTGGTGACGACAACATGTATGTTGGTTTTGTGGAGGTAACCGAAAAAGTTAGAGAACGTGGTTTGGGAGATTATTGGGTTGCAGATATGGCGCTCACCACCGGTAATGGTGGTTCTGCCGGATACTATGGCGGATGGGGTTTGGTAGTAGTGTATGAGAACGCCCTAATGAAAAAGCGTGATGTTACCATTTTTGATGGTTACGCTTTCGTAACCGGTGGCAGCGCTCAATGGGAACTTCCTGTATCAGGATTCAATACCGCACTTGCGGGGGCTGTAAATACCAAATTAGGTATGATGGCCGGAGAAGGTGATGTGACAATCACAGGAGATAAATTCGAAATTCAAAAATTGAATACAGCTAATTACGAGCTACTCAGCCATGGAGGAAATGCAACTACCAACTTCTTTAATAGCTCCATTTTCACGGGAGGAAATTCTCGCAATCCGAACTTATCTAATAACACCGGCATGGACATCAGCATGTTTACCATTCCGAATCCATCTAACAGTGTCATAGGGAATGGTCAGTCAAGTACAAAGTTCCGGTATAGCTCTACAGGAGATACCTACATCATCTACTCTATCTGCATGGCAGTAGATGCCTACGAACCTGAAATCGAAGGATTCCTATCTACTGTATCGGTCAATGGCACTCCTGCAGCTTCGTCGGACTTAACAGTTGTTCCTGGTGATGAAATTCAATACAAGGTTCAAATCCGCAATAAAGGAAATGAGCCCGTAAATAATGCTCGTTTGGAAATACCGCTTCCTTACGCAGCTGTAACCTACCAGGGTAGCACAAGCACTGCGTTTGCGCCAGCCAGTGCATCTTCCGCTCCATACGTGAATAGCACCCTTGGAGCAAATGGTACATTGATATGGGATTTTGGAACATTACCTGTTCCCGCAAACCCCAACCAAGTGCTCGGTGAAATTGTTTTCACTCTTCGCGTTAGCGAAGAGTGCGAATTGTATCGCAACTTCAACTGTTCGGCACCTCGAGTAGATATCGACGGAATTATTTCCGGCACCGGCGCGAATACGAACATCACCGTTAATGATCAACCATTCTATGTCGGATTCTCCGAGGCAGATGGCTGTTCTACAGTTCCCGTTACCGGTCCATTTGAAATCGACATCAACTCTACTGCTTGGGTTGTTGCCAACTGCCCTGCAGGTGATGGTATTCGCGACTTCTCTTATTGCAATCGCACTACCCCAATCAGCATCACAGAGGTACTAGGTTTATATCCGGCAGGTACTCGTTACTTCAATATGGCCGGTACAGTAGAATACACCATTTCAAATCCATTCCCGAATGTAGCAGGACCTACGACCTATAAAGCTCAATTGCCCGGAGGTGGTTGCCAGTTGACGTTCACGATTGCTGTGACGACCATTTCATCAGAAGCATCGGTAGCTGCTGGCACGCTGGAGTATTGTCAAAATTCTACTGCACTTCCATTAAGTGCTACTCCAAGCAATGGTTCCTATTCACTCTACTATTACCTTACAGGAAGCACCGCAGCGCAACCTACAATTGTTCCCTCAACAGCTGTGCCCGGTGTTTTCACCTATGAGGTTGCAGAAGGTCCTTCCTCTACTTGTATAAGCTTGAGCAGAGCAACTATTGAAGTTACCATCCTCGAAGCACCAACACTTACAGCAACTCCGGAGCAACCCCTTTGCTTTGGTCAGACAGGAAGTGTTACACTTGCATCTAGCGGAGGCAATGGCACACTAACATACAGCGCGATCAATCCGGCAACCAGCGGATTGGCTGCAGGAAGCTATACCTATAGTGTTTCCGACAGTGAAAATTGCCGCTCAATCGCAACAGCTGTTATAAATGCAGCACCGGATCAACCAGCTCAACCTGAAATTGAATGTTGGGAAAATGCAAGTTGGAATTCGATGACATGCCAGTGGGATGTGACCGGTGAGCAAGATGCTCGTCCAACAACTGAGTGCTGGGAAACAGCAACATTCAACAACGAATCATGCGAGTGGGTTGTAACCGGTGAGCAAGATGCTCGTCCAACAACTGAGTGCTGGCAGATTGCAACATTCAACAACGAATCATGCGAGTGGGTTGTAACCGGTGAGCAAGATGCTCGTCCAACAACTG
>JAIYBR010000153.1 GCA_027488435.1 Flavobacteriales bacterium | reverse complement strand
TAAGCTTGGAACCGCATTTACAGTGAACCTCGATAAATACAATCAGATTACGGCATTGGTTGACTTCAACAAGTTATTAGTCCCTACACCCCCTCGATATAACGCAGCGGGCGATTCTATTCTCGCTGGAGAAGACCCTAATGTTGGGGTAGCCACCGGCATTCTTCAATCATTCAGTGATGCTCCCGGCGATGTTAGCAACGAGGGTAATATCATCGAAGGCACGGTCCTCAATGAAGAATTAAGAGAAATCAATATTGGAGGTGGAATCGAATATTGGTATGCGCAGCAATTCGCCTTCCGTTCCGGTTATTTCTATGAAAACTATACAAAAGGTAATAGACAATTTATTACAGTGGGAGCAGGGTTGAAATACCAAGTTTTGACCATTGATTTATCATACCTCATTAGCACTACTCAGCAAAACCCTCTTGCAAATACGTTGAGGTTCACCATGAGGTTCGCGCTCGGCTCGAACAAGAAAAACGATGAAGAAGAGCCAAACGAATAGTTCCCCCTACAGATGAATATACGTGTCGGGTTTGGTTTCGATGTACATCAATTGCAAGAAGGCCGAGAGCTTTGGCTTGGAGGAATCCATATACCGCATTTAAAAGGTGCTCTAGGACATAGCGATGCTGATGTGTTGCTGCATGCTATATGCGATGCATTGTTAGGAGCAGCTAATATGCGTGACATTGGCTTTCACTTTCCTGATACGGATGGGTCTTTCAAGAACATAGATTCTAAAATTCTTTTGCAAAGGACCTCACAACTCCTTGCTCATTCTGGTTGGAAAATTGGAAATATTGATTGCACCCTGGTCATGGAGCGTCCCAAGATCATGCCTTACGTCGATCAGATGAAACAAGCAATTGCGCTAAGTGCAGGGATAGGAGAAGACTCTGTATCTATTAAAGCTACGACAAATGAAAAAATGGGATTTATTGGTCGTGAAGAAGGTGTAGTTGCTCACGCCGTTGCTCTCATTTACAAATAAGCCCCATATCATACATGGAGTATTTGAAAATTTCGTGCGAATTCGAACGCCATGAAACGCGCGCTTCTCTTGATGCAGAAATACAACCACTTTTAGATGCGTGTATAGAGGCAACAAATAGCGCATATGCGCCCTATTCCAGTTTCCATGTCGGCGCTGCGGTTCTTCTGGAAACCGGAATAATTATCCAAGGAAATAATCAAGAAAATGCTGCCTTTCCTAGTGGCCTGTGTGCTGAAAGAGTAGCCATCTTTTATGCTGGTGCTAACTACCCCGGTGTGCGAATTATAGCTATCGCATTAACAGCTCGATCACTCAATTATACCCAGGGAGAACCTGTCACACCCTGTGGAGGCTGCCGACAAAGCTTATTGGAATATGAGCTCAACCAACAATCAGACATTCCCATTTATATGATTAGCCCATCAGGTGCAGTTGTCGTATCTAAATCTATTAAACAACTTCTGCCACTCTACTTCGAACATAGTGGTAAGTTCTAACTAGAATTTCCGCTAACCCGAAGTCAATCGTTTAAATTATTTAGAAGTAAGCAGCATAAAAAAGGGTCGCCAATCAGCGACCCTTTTTTTATGAATCAAATAATGATTAGTTCGGACATACTGTGCCGTAAGCAGCAATGAAGATCAAGAGGTCACTAACACCTACTGAACCATTACCATCTAAATCGGCAGGACAATCGCTGATAGCACCGCTGAAGTCGCAAGAGCCATCGTCTACGATTGCAGCTGCATCGAAGTTAGCAGCTTGCTCATAGGTGCAACCAGAGCAAGAAGAGAAATCACACAACGTGCAATCACCTATTGTTGCATCCGGATTATAGTTACATGCCACAGGAATTGTACAACCCTGAATACAAGGAACGCCACCAGTGCTGAAGTTTTCTCCTGTTGGATCGTTAGCCAAGCCATTTAGAATACCACCTGTAACACCGGTAAGGGTCCAGTTAATCTCGCCATCAAAATTACCACCGCCAACGATGATCGTGTGGCAATCGTCTGCCAGGCAGAAGGACGCTGTACCATTGCCACCTGCAGGCAATCCTGCAGTTCCAACCACGTTACCTGCAGCATCCAAAATGGTAGCCGTTGCTCCGTTCCATCCATCACCAAACGTATCGTTCATGATAAGAGTAACGCAGTTGTCGAAGCAGCACTGTGTCAAATCTTCAATTGTTGCTGTTGCATCGTAGTTACATGCTGTCACATCTGTGCAACCTGCACATGAAGTGAATTCGCAAGAACCATCGTCAGAGTTAGCAGCAGGGTTAAAGTTGCAAGCTGCATCATCCGTACATCCGCATACTCCACCACCGACTGTGAATGAGAAAGTAGCATCAGCATTTGGAGATACCGCAGCAATTACTACCGCTCCGGAAGCATCTGTAATCGACCAGCCAATTTCATTCGGGAATGCACCACCACCAGCGGTGATTGTGTAGCAGCCATCAGCTAAGCAGAAAACATCGAAACCTGCCGACTCACCATCCGTGCAGTTAGCGTTGTTCAGATCACCCTGAGCTACTACAGCTCCGCTCAAATCGGTGATTGTATAAGTGTTGTTATTCCAACCATCACCAAATGTGTCGGTCATATCGATGCGGTAAGCATTTTCACCTGCAGCGCATTGGGCACAAGAGAAGAAGTCGCAGTTTCCACCATCCACGTTAGCGTTTGGATCGTAGTTACAAGCGCAAGCGTCAAGACATCCTTCGATGACAGCCTCACAAGAATAGGAAAGGACAAAAGCACCTTCATTCAAGTCATTTACTCCATCACCATCGGTGTCCAAACCAGCAGCAGTAATGTATACATAGTACTGTGTTCCAACGGTTGACTCGAACTGTACTGAAGCATCATCAGCATTCAACAGACCACAACCTTCCGCTGTGTTATCGTTATTCTCAGAAATAACGCATGTGTAAGGACCAGCGCAGCCATTATTTGAACTGACAACCATAATACGTGAGTCAATAGCAGAACCACATGTGCTCAGATTTACAAATTGACCATTGCCTACGATTGAATACCAAACACCGATATCACCCGCACCAGCTGGGCAAACGTTTGGTGCACCAGTATTTGTAGCTGGTCCAGTTGAACCAACCACGTCAACACCGCAAGTCAAAGGAATAGCTCCCGCACACAAATCGTTTGGAATAGAAGCTCCGCAAGAGATATACTCACAAGAGCCGTCATCTTCCAAGCAACCTGCACAGTAGTTACAAGCGATTTCGTCTGTACAACCTGCATTCGACAAAGACGCAGTCAAGGTCATTTGATTACAGTTAATCGGGTCAGACGTAGTTACACAGATATAGTAGTCTGTATTTGGCGTCAGTACAACACCTTCTGCAAGAGAGCTGAAAATAAACCCATCGAGCCCAGCAACAGTAAGGCCTGTAGCTCCATCCAATGGATTGAGGGCAGCACAGCCAGCTGCGCCTTCGAAAATGCCAATGCCCACATCCGTGCCGTCTGCATCATCTGCTCCTTCGCCGGAACCGTTGAATACTGAAACGTTCAAAGCGTTGAAATTGCTTGAGTTGATTTTATACCAAATACCATATTCTGTTCCTGTGAAAGCCCACTCGGCCATATCGGCATCAGGGTTTGCACAACACAAGGAAGCTGTCTCTTGGAAGTCGATATTTGATGGGATTGGAATAGCATTCGCGCATTCGTCATTAAATGGCGAGCCAGCGCAATCAAGACACTCCATGGCCAATTCGAAATCAATTCCATCACCGAAGGTTCCGAATTCAGAAACGAGCACGTAGTATGCCTCGCCACTTTCGGCGGTAAACGCTATGCTTGAAAGCAAACCGGTGGCACAGCCGTCATCGTTCTGAGTCACACAAACCGGGCTTGAGCAGTCACCTGAGAAAACGTGAATTTTGGAGTCACCACCTGCGCTTCCGCACGTGCTGAGATTCACCAAATCACCGGTACCAATGAACGTGTACCAAACTCCCGGAGCTTGGATTTCATTGTCAGGATCACAGCTAACCGCAGTTGGGTCTAGTGTAGCGTTAATGGTTGAACCATTTACGACAACACCACATCCAATTGGAGTTGCGTTTGCACAATCATCATTTGAAGGAGGACATATACAAGACCCATTATCTGTAGTTGCATTTGGGTTATAGTTATTGCAACCCGCGTCAGTACAACCTGGGATATCACAAGCTGCTCCACCCCAAGAAAAACCGATGCTCATACCCGCGCCGCCTGAAGCAATCACCGTTCCTGCAGCGTTTACAATTTCCCATGAAACCTGGATCGGCTGGTTACCAGCGGTAGTATTGAGAGTGTAGCAACCAGGAGCCAAACACTGGCTGTAATCGCCCGATGAGCCACCCAGTAATTCACCCGAATCAACGAAAGCACCGGTACCTGCATTCAAAAGTGTCCATGTTGCACCATTCCAGCCGTTACCGC
>JAIYBR010000123.1 GCA_027488435.1 Flavobacteriales bacterium | reverse complement strand
TTGGTGTGGAATTCTAAGTGTATTTTTTACACTTATTTTCGTGACTCAGAACAAATCACAACTTCTATGAATAGATTTTTATGCATGCTGGCTGTAGTAATTGCAGTCTCTTTTGAGTTGAATGCCCAATCGATGGTGACTTTTTTAGTCAACATGCAAGGACAAACAATTAGCGCTAACGGAGTACACATTGCCGGTAATTTTCAGTCGCCTGCATGGCAACCCGGAGCCACGGAAATGTTGGACACCAATGACGACGGTATTTATGAGTATACTCAGGTATTACCTACCGGTGTTCCCATTCAATTCAAATTTCTTAATGGAAATAACTGGGGGCAAGATGAAGCAGCGCCTGCTGCTTGCGGAGCACCCAATGGATTGGGAGGTTACAACCGAACTATTACACCTACCGCAGTTGAGTTGGTTTATGGTCCGGTTTGCTATGCCTCCTGCGAAGATTGCGCAGCGCCGGCATCTGCCAGCGTAACATTTGCTGTAAACATGGCGCAGCAAACGGTCAGTCCGAATGGAGTTAATGTTTTCATAGTTCCACAATTCGGTGCTCTCATTAGTGCTCCATTGGCTGATGCTGACGGTGATAATGTATACACGGGTATCGTAGAGCTCGATACAAATCAGAACATCTATTATCGTTATCAAAATGGGCTTGGTGCTGCCGATGCTGAAACTGTTCCCATGACATGCGCAACTATGTTTATGGGTATGCCCTATCGTTTTTTAGACTTTGGTAATACGGCCGTTGTGCTTGATCCGGTTTGTTTCGGTGAGTGCGACAACTGCATCAATACAACTCCCACTATTGATGTCACATTCCAGGTAAACATGTCGGAGCAAACAGTAAGCCCCGATGGCGTTCACATTGCAGGTAACTTTCAAGGCTGGGATCCTTCAACATCACTCATGACAGATGCAGACGCTGACGGCGTTTATACGTTGACCGTTCAGGTTGATGCCAATTCAAATTTGTCTTACAAGTTCGTCAACGGAAACTCTTGGAGTGCCGCTGAAGTGGTTCCTTCTGCTTGCGGATTGCCGGACGGTCTGGGTGGTGTGAATCGAATCGTTGAAACGGGAGCTATCAACGTTATCGTGTCGCCTGTTTGTTTCGGTGCATGCGAAAATTGCGCAGTTGCTCCGGAAATGGTCGATGTGCTTTTCCTGGTGAATATGGCCAATGAAACGGTGAGCGCTTCGGGTGTCCATATAGTTGGTAACGTTCAAGGTTGGGTGCCCGGAGAAACACCCATGACAGATGTCGATGCCGATGGAATTTATGAGGTAGTTCTCTCTGCTGAAGTTGGAAGCACTGCTGAGTTCCGTTTTCTAAATGGTATTGACTGGGCTGATTCTGAATTGGTGCCCGGCGAGTGTGGTCTAGATAATGGTTTTGGGGAGTTCAATCGTACGTTTCTGGTTGGAGCTGTAGGCAATGTATACGGCCCTATTTGCTTTGGCGAATGCGTGAATTGTGAACCTGTTGTGGAGCCCACAACCGTGAACGTTACATTCCGCGTAAACATGGCCAATGAGACCATTAGTGCCGATGGCGTATTCGTTGCGGGCAGTTTCCAAAACTGGACACCAGGTACCAGCGCGATGACAGATATTGACTCAGATGGTATCTATGAATTCACGGCTGCCATTCCGGAGAATACAGAGATTTCTTACAAGTATCTGAACGGAAATGTATTCACTACGCAAGAAGATGTGCCGGCTGCTTGCGGCGTCGATAATGGCTTTGGTGGTTATGATCGAATCATGCAGGTTGGAAGTGTCGATACAACATTGGGCGTTGTGTGTTTTGGATCGTGCGCAGATTGTTTGCCTCAAACATTTGTTGTGCTCACGCTTCAGGTCGACATGTCGAATCAAGTTGTAACAAATGATGAAGTGTACATCGCAGGAACATTCAATAGCTGGAGTGCAACTGAATCGCCTATGATTCCTCTTGGAAATGGTATATATCAATTACCAATCGTAGTGATTGCAGGCGAAGAAGTGAGCTACAAGTTTATCAATGGAACCACATGGGAGACTGTTCCCATGGAATGCGGCACATCTGATGGCTTTGGTGGCTACAACCGCTCTTTCACGGCCCCTTCGGCCAATGAGGAGTTTGCACCTGTTTGTTTTAATGAATGTGCAGCGTGCATTGTTGAGCCAGTGGTCATGCTTACACTAACCGTCAATATGACTGATGTAATCTTGAATTCAACGGGTGTTTATGTAGCCGGGACCTTCAATGATTTCTCTCCGACTGCCACCATGATGGAACTAGTGTCGAACGGAATTTATTCAGTAACTGTGGAAGTAGGGCAGAATCAACAAATCCTCTACAAGTTTTTGAACGGTAATGATTTTGCCGGTGTTGAGTCGGTTCCTTTTGAGTGCGGCGTAAATGATGGCTTTGGTGGATACAACCGAAGCATCACTACCAATGCAAGTGACATTACGTTGCCCACTGTTTGTTTCTCTTCTTGTTCAAATTGTGTTTTGTCTGTGAGTGAGCAGGAGTTATTGAGTGTGAATGTTTATCCGAATCCGGCACGTGAGTTTGTGACCATCACTGCAGAAAAGAGTATTCAAAGTCTCGATGTTTATGATGCCTATGGTCGCATCGTTTATACTCAAACTAATCTTGGGAACGTGCACACCATCGACACTTCAATGCTTGCAAAGGGTATGTATCATTTGCTTTTTAATGGAGAGTTTTCTCAGCGATTGATTGTCGAGTAAGTAGCTAAGGAAATATTGAAAAGAGCCCCGTGATGGGGCTTTTTTTATGGAAAGAATTTTTTAATAACGTCAAGCATTTCGGGGTGAACGATGGTATTGGTGCACACAAGGTCTTCTCCGAAAATGAAGTTGTCGCCTCCGTTAAACTCGGTCACCATACCTCCGGCTTCTTGAACGATAATGGCACCCGCGGCTACATCCCACGGAT
>JAIYBR010000074.1 GCA_027488435.1 Flavobacteriales bacterium | reverse complement strand
TCTATTCCTTTATAAAACTCTTCAACATGGTAGGTATCGTGCATCCGGGAACCCAGATGCTCCTGGTGCGCATCATACATGCTGGTTACTCCGTTCTAACGGTCTACTACTCTTACAAAATCACGGAAAAATTAAGCACAAGACGCAATGCTATCACGGTGGGCTTGCTTATGGCTTTTATTGCCATCATGCCAAACTTCTCAGTCAGAAATTTGGTTGAAGTTGTTTGCATGCCGCCGCTGCTTGCCGGCGTTTATTTGCTCCTTAAAAGAGTTTCAATAAAAGTCTTCTCAATTGGCCGCTTTCGATTAGAGTCGCCCGTTTCGGTCAACCATCCGCAAACATCCTGGTCGGCTATTACAATAGCCGGAATAATTATGGGACTTGCAATTGGCATCCGTTTTCAGACCGGATTGTTTGTGGCGTGCACCGGTTTTGTATTACTCTTTCAGCATAGCTTCCGCGCGTTTGTCGTTTTTGGATTCATGGCGTTTGTTGGTTTCTTCCTTACCCAAATCGATGATGTGCTGCTTTGGGGAGGCGAACCCTTCCAACATCTGCGTGGTTACATGGAATACAACAAAGAAAACGCCCATCAATATCCGGGTTCGCCATGGACATACCTGAGCCTCATTACTATTTTCATTTTGCCTCCTGTTGGACTTTTTTTGGCTGTCGGATTTATTTCATCGTGGAGAAAAATTGCAATCATCGTTTTACCGGCAACCGCATTTATTGCGTTTCACCTGTTATTTCCAAATAAACAAGAACGATTCATCTTACCTATACTTCCTTTTATTGTGATAGCCGGGACTATTGGTTGGAGCGAAATTTCTCAAAAATGGAGCACTTCTCGCTGGCATTCCATCAGCTGGAAATCTTTCTGGATACTGAATACGATTGGTCTGCTGGTGTTTTGTTTCACCTATACCAAAAAAAGCCGTGTCGAATCGATGATTTACCTCTACGAAGCCGGTAACTGCAGCAACTTTATTGTTGAATATACTCATAAAAATAGCGGTGCATGGATGCCCTCTTTTTACAGTAAATGCAATGCCACCTATTACTTCTTTGGCAAAGACGATAATTCAGAAGCTATCATGCAAGGAATTCCTCAAGCCGCAAAAGCAACGGCAAATGACATCATGCCACGTTCGTTACCCAACTACATTCTATTCTATGACGACACAGAGCTGAAAGAGCGTGTCAGTCGCATGCAACAATATTATCCGGAACTGACCTTTCGAACAACGATAGAACCAGGTTGGTTTGATGTAATGCTTCACGCACTCAACCCCAAAAACAGCCTAGAAAAAGTGCACATCTACTCAACCCCACGCGTGGTGGAACCAATCCATTTCGAAAACTAGTTGAGGTCAATTCTCCGAAATCCCATGCGCCGCAGAGAAAATCCTTCTACAATAGAAGTCGAATTTTCACTGTGCGCTAACGGTTTTAAGTGAAAGTGTATTCCTGTCAAATCAATACTCTCTGCGGGCAAAAAAGTATACCCGGTAACGGCTCCTCGCTCAACCAACACAAACCCTAGCTCACCGATTGTCCTTCCTGGACCTTCGATAATAAAAGAAATTTCACGCTCCTTGACCTCGCTCAAAGCCGACTGAAGTAATAAATTGTGCTGGGCACAATCGACCATAGGCAACGTAATATCGAATACATCGAGACCGAGCACCCTGGCATCCAGACAAAATTCCTGAGACAATTCATATAACCATTTCCGCGCGGAAGATGCGGAAGGAAACGACCTGATGGCCGCAGACGATTTAATATTCGACATAGCCAAACGCTGAAAACCACTCTGGTCTGCATACTGAATGATATACGTATAATGCACTTTGCGCTTCTGTAATCGATTGTGAGGCGGCCAATAGCGCCGTATTTCTGTATCCTCGAGCAACAGGGCAATGAGCTCATTTCCGGTTACTTCGAAAGAAACGTCATAAACTTCTCTCATGAACGACTGTGCCTTTGCGCTTTCGGTCAGGGTCGTGAAATGTTGCTTCACGCGCTTTTTAATATTGTTGGCCTTACCAATATAAATGGGCTTACCCTTTTCATTCAACAAATAATAAACACCCGGTTCTTCTGGCAAACGAATGAACGATTGCTCAGGTAAATTGGGCGGGAGAAATACATCGCTCCCCTGCCTCCCTACCATCGACGCAACTACCGCAGCATCCAATTGCTGCAATGATCTCTTGAGAACTTCAGCAGCAATTTTTGCGTCGCTTAAAGCCCGGTGTGCCTGCTCGTTGTGCAATCCCATCCAACAGCATATGGAGCTTAACCCGTATGATTTCTTCCCGGGAAAAGCCCTTCGAGCCAGACGAACAGTGCACAACCGCTGTGTACTCCAATTCGTGCCTATAGCTGCAAACTCTGCCTTGATAAATGAATAATCGAAATTGACATTGTGCGCCACAAACACCGCTCCTTCGAACAATTCAAGCAATCGATCTGCAATCAACTCGAACTTAGGAGCGCCTTCGACCATATCATTCGTGATTCCGGTAAGGCGTGTAATAAACAAGGGAATAGGTATACCGGGATCTACTAAACTATGAAACTCCTCGATAACAGTGTGTCCATCCCAGAGTACAACACCAATCTCAACAATGCTATTCCCGGAAGGCTGTCCACCGGTCGTTTCAATGTCTGTGATGGCGTATATCATGAAGGCGCAAATTCGGACATCTATTCCGAAACACACGATTGTTTGATAATTTTTGCGACTCAATCAATGCCACATTGACAGCCACTTGCGACTGGCATTGCAGTTGACAATGGGGAGCGTCATCGTTATTTTCGTATTTCAATAATTATCATGAATAAACTAACCATTTCAGCTCTCATACTTATCGGGAGCATTTTTATAGGATTTATTTCCTTTTATTTCTATTCTGCAAACGTGAGAGATAGTGCAGTAAAGAATCAAGAAACCGTTAATGAATCTTGGGGGAACGTGCAAAGCGCCTATCAGCGTCGTGCCGACCTTATCGGTAACCTGGTAGAAACCGTGCGAGCAGCAGCCGAAAACGAAAGGGAAATTCTGGTGGGTGTCACCGAAGCACGCGGCGGCATTCGTCACTACACGGACAGCGTTGGTAATTTGGTAGCCGAACAAAGTGCTAAAGTGAAAAGCGCCACTACTCCTGCTGAACTTCAGCAAAGCGATGTGATGCTGATGAACACCTACCGTGGCTTCAGAGGTTTCATGACCGAGAATTACCCAACCGTTCAATCGACACAAAATTTCTCGAACCTGCAAACCCAGTTGGAGGGCACGGAAAACCGGATTAATACAGAACGAAATCGCTATAACGAAGCAGTAAAAAACTATAATGCTCACATACGCGGAACATTCAAGAAAATGGGTCTAAGCCTGGTAGCTTCTGAAGAAGACAATTTCAAAGTTCGCGAAATGTTTGAGGCGAAGGAAGGTGCCGATGAAGCACCGCAAGTAAAGTTCTAACGCGATATGAGCATTAACACTCTGGAACTACACAGAAAAGTAGAAATAGCGATTGAAGAGGCAGAGCGCACTACTTCGGCTGAAGTGCGCGTGCACCTTGAAGAAAAATGCTCAGAAGACCCTTTGGACCGTGCCAGTTATGTCTTCGAAAAACTGGAGATGAACAAAACAGAAGCCCGCAACGGAGTGCTGATTTACGTTGCTTTCGAGGATAGAAAATTAGCCATCATCGGTGATGTTGGCATTCATATGCATGTCGCACCCAATACATGGGAAACGATTAAGGAACGCATGAAAAGAGACTTCGCCTCGGGCCAATACGCCGAAGGATTGTGCAATGCTGTTGCCATGGCCGGCGAGCAGCTCAGACAACATTTCCCCTACCAACACGACGATCGCAACGAGCTTTCCAATAGCGTATCGACACATCCTTTTTAATATCTGATGCGCCACAGAATTTTCAGACTAATCGCCGTAATCGCTTTCCTTTTATCGGCAGCGCAATCAGATGCACAGTTGGCGGGCCAGGAGTGCTTCCCTAAGAAAGAAAACAAATTGGTTTACGATGAAGCCAATGTGCTTTCGCCCGAGGAAGAATCCAATCTTGAGAAACGACTGGTTTCATTTGCCGATAGCACAAGTAATCAAATCACTCTCGTAATTGTCACAGACCTTTGCGGCATGGACAAAGCTCAATTCGCTATTGAGCTTGGTGAGTCTTGGGGCGTTGGACAATCGAAAGAAGACAATGGTGTGGTGTTCCTGGTAAAGCCCAAAACACCCGAATCGAAAGGCGAAATCTTCATAGCGGTAGGACGAGGTTTGGAAGGAGCCATTCCCGACATCACCACCAAACAGATAACCGACAACGAATGCATTCCATACTTTAAGAAAAACGCATACTTCGATGGTATAACGCTAGGTACGCAGGTTCTCATGGAGCTTGCTCGCGGAGAATATAATTCCGATGAATACGCGGCCAAACATACGCGCAGCAAGAAAAGAGGTGGAGCCGGAATTGCCATCATTGCTTTGCTTATCATCGCTCTTGTTGGTTTCATGAAAGCCTCTCAAGCGAAACGCTACGCACAAACCAATCAGATTAGTTTTTGGGCTGCGTGGGCACTGCTCAATGCAGCCTCACGCTCACACCGTGGCTACTATTCCAATTTCAGCAACGGACGCGGAGGATTTGGAGGTTTCGGCGGAGGTGGAAGTAGCTTTGGCGGATTCGGCGGCGGCGGATTTGGCGGTGGCGGATCCGGCGGAAGCTGGTGATTTCAGCATGAAGGATCATGCGATGGCAATTAATTAAAATCGATTTAGAACTATGAGTTTTGGTAAATGGATCGGTGGAGCGCTCGGTTGGGCTATGGGAGGCCCAATAGGAGGAATCATTGGTTTCGCTGTTGGCGCGATGGCCGACGACAAGTCATTCACCGGAGTGCGTCAAGGAGAAACAACCCAAAGGCAAACCAACTACAATCAATACCGACGTCAAACACAATCGGGCGATTTTGCATCTGCACTGCTCGTGCTTTCAGCCGCAGTGATGAAGGCCGATAACAGGCTTCTGAAGTCAGAGCTTGATTTCATTCGAGAATTTTACACGAAACAATTTGGCAGTGCTGCGGCCGCTCAGCATATCGGAGTGCTAAAGGAACTTCTTCAGAAAGACATTCCGGTGCGCGAGGTGTGCGAGCAAATTCGCTATTACATGGAGCACCCCATGCGACTGCAACTCTTGTATTATCTGTTCGGAATTGCGAAAGCAGACGGCAATGTCGACAAGCACGAAATTCAAATCATAGAGACCATAGCTCAGCACCTTGGATTAAATGCCAAGGACTATGAATCTCTCAAGGCGATGCATTACAAAGACACCGAAAGCGCTTATAAAATTCTCGAAATCGAATCCAGCGCTACCGATGACGAAGTGAAGAAAGGATACCGAAAAATGGCTATGAAATATCACCCTGATAAGGTTAGAGGCTTGGGCGAACAGCATGAGAAAGCAGCTAATGAAAAATTCATCAACGTGCAAGAAGCCTATGAACAAATCAAAAAGGAAAGAAACTTTAAGTGAGTAAGTTGTTCAAAACACGCAGAGTTCACAGCAAGTTTTGTTATTCAATTCGCATTTAATTTGACTGCGTAAGTGAATCACTTACATTTAGTTTTTAGTTTTTCAGTTTAAGCCTAAAAGCCCCGCAAGCGTGCAGGGCTTTTTGGTTTATAGAAATTTCTTATCGAACTAAAACTAGTTTAAGGATGCAGAGAACCACACTCAATGCTGCACCACAAATTGCACATCTCCAATCATATTGCCCTCAGTAGTTGAAAGCTGCAGAATGTAGGCGCCATCGCCGAGTGCACTGGTATCGATTGGCTTTTCGAATGCTCCGGAAACTCTGCAAGAAGTACGCTGCACAAATCGACCATTCAATGCATAAACATCGAAGAAGACAATTTGATTATCGGCAAAATTCCCCGAAACCTTCATCGTATTGTTCGCCGGATTCGGGAAACAATTCAACCCGATAATATCTTCTGCAACGCTGGGTTTTAATCCGGCAAGCACTTCACCATTTGCAAATGCATATTGTCCGCGAAGCAGCGTGTCTATGGTGAAATAACCATCGCCATTGAGAAGCGAACCTACACCCAAGGTAAAGTCCGGATAAATCTCCCAGGCAACATCAGAACTAGGCCTATATACCAACACCGCCTGCTCCTCGGTCACATTATAAAGATTGTAATCCAAGTCAGCTTCATCAGATCCGTTATAATTTAATCGACCACTAAATACATCACCAGGGTTCCATAACCCGTCTACTAAATAATAGTGAGAATCACTAATCTGGTTTATACCGGCTCCAAGCGGCTGCTGGTCTGGTGCGGCCCAAATATGTTCAACACGCACCAGCGTGCTATCGACAACGTTCTCCCGTGAAAATCGAAAATCGACGTAAGGCAAAATGGGGAAAAGCGATTGATCACTGTAGGTCTTAAATTCATAATCCATGCGCGCCTGATTGAGCCGGTTGTTGCCATTCAAAATAACGATCGACGGTATAAAACCACACTGCAATTGAACATCGGTAAACTGACCGTTCGCATCAATTTCAAAATGCTCACGCTCATTATTCGCCGAAACAAATGTGAGGTCTAGAGGCACGTGATGATAAAAGTGCAGACACTCTCGAAGCTTCTGTTGAATATGCACATCCACTAAGAACTGGTTCCCAACGGGAGTTGCGGCAAAGGAATCAACGACAAAAACGCTGAAGCCAGGCTGAAAAATCTGATCATCGAAAAAGTCGTCGAGCTCCACTCCTGACGCATCTTCGAGATAATCACGAAACTCCTCCGGTGTTACATCCTCAAAAACATGATCTTCCTGCACGCCGGTCATGGCTGCGCGAAACAACTCATCGCCCAGGTAGGCTCGCAAATTGTGCATCACAGATGCACCCTTGTAGTAAGTGTGGGTGCCGTAAATTTCAGGGTCAGGCATCGGCGACATTGGCTGAAATCCGTTGTCATCAACGTGAGCATTCTTCAGTACATCTAAGTGATTTCGTTTTACCTGATCAATAAAATCTTCTTGGCCATACAACCATTCTGTTAGCAGGTGCCCGCTATATTCAGCCGGTCCTTCCTTTAGCCACATGTCATTGTGCACATTAGGTGCAACTGCATCGCCCCACCAATGGTGCCCCAATTCATGAGCTAGTAAGTTATTATTATTTAAAATAGACTCACCCGTCATGTATTGGGGATAAGCTATGTTGGTGGGAATTTCAAGTGCTCCATCGGTAGTTAGAATATACCCGACGCGCTCCCAGATATAGGGACCATACCAGTATTGCAATGCATCGATGGCAGCTCCCACATTTACCATGGCAGTTTGCATGGCCCCCAGGTTGGCTGGCTTTGCAGTAAGTCGAACAGGAACTTCACCAAACACTCCATTGTGAACATAGTCGTAATCGGCATATGCTGCCACAGCAATTGCACTCAAGTGTGTAGGAATGGGTTGATTGAAGGCAAACGAACGAATGACCGTGTCTGCAGCAACTTGCACTTCACCGAGGAATGTACCTTGGCAATGTGCTCGAAAACTGCCTGCACTTTTTACATGATATTCATACGTGGCACGCTCCACAAAAGAATCGAAACATGGATACCAAACTCTACCAAAATTGGGTGGAATAGTGCTCAAACCAATACCCAGATTATAGATGTAATTCGATTCAAAATAAAATCCTCCCCAAACAGGATCCTGGTAGGGTTCGCCATGATAAAAAACCGTAACCTCTAGAGTGTCACCGATCACCATTTCTTCGGGCGATGGTATTAAAAGATAATTACCATCATACGAAAAACCGGTTGATTGTTGAGCCCAATGAACAGAATCTACATTCAGGTTGAACAAATCGAAACGGATAAAATCCTGATTACTCATTAAGGGCACAAACTGAATCGAAGTCGACGCTGAAATGCTCTGACCGGCATAATCAGTCACATCCAAATGAATAGCGTATTTCAGCACATCGAATGAATCGCTTCGCGCAATTGTTTCATTCATTATCTGAAGTTCGCGCTCACTAAGAGGAGCAGACCGCTTCGATTTGTTATGGCTATTATGGCATCCGTGAAATGGGCGTTGTCCGTTTTGGGCAATAAGAATCATTTGCATGAAAACTGCAATCAGGACAAGTGAAAAACGTGTCATTGGGACCGGGTTTTAATTCGAATTACAAGTTCTAAGATAAGCAGCTATTACTTAGCCGGTAAAAAACATTTGGTTTCAAGTACCTCTACTGTACTGGCCCAATCGAACTGTTGCTTAGCATAAACTCTTCCGGAACTTGCAACTCTTTCAGATTCTGAAGGATGATCAAGTAAGAACACAATTTGATCTGCAATTTCCTGATGGCTCTCCCCCAACAGACAGTTGTCGCCATGCGTAATTCCGAGCGGTGTTGCTGCCAGAGCTGTTGTGACACAAGGTAACTCCATGCACATTGCTTCGAGCAATTTATTCTGCATGCCACTACCTGAAAGCATGGGCGCTACAAAAAAATGCGACTCATTGTATGCATCACGTATATCAGGTAACCAGCCACTCACTCGCACTTGTGGGCCTTCCAATGCACGCACCGAAGCCGATGGGGTAGCTCCTGCAATCAAGACAGTTACTTCCGGATGTTTTTCATGCACAAGCGGAAGTATATTCTTGACCAAACGAATAGCGCCTTCTACATTAGGCGGATAACTCATATTTCCGGTAAACAGAAGATGGGTCGTCTTCGACCTCTCATTCGACCTTTGAAAAAACGATGCATCTATTCCATTGGGCACAATTTCAATTCGAGAATTATTGGAGTGAAAAATGAGCTTTCTATCCTGATCGCTTATGATGCAGTGACTTTCGAAATAATCAAAAATCAGATGCTCATAGGCTGTTAAACGCCGTGCCTCTTCTTTGACAAAAGGCACCATATACCAAGGCGCTCCCTTTGCTCTTCTTCGCTGACCTGCGCTAAAAGCATCCATATAGTCAAGAACCTTATTATAGTTGTGAAGATTCTTGACATACTCACTGCATCTAACCAATTGACAATAAATCACATCCGGACTGATGGCGTTCAATGCAACTTTCAATTGATTCGAAATAGATCTGTCGAAGAAATAATGTACTTGAAATGGTTTTCGTGAAAATAGAGCCGCCAGTAATCGAAATGCAATCTTGAATTTACTGAGTTGATAAACGGTAATATGAGGAGTAATAGACTTTAAATGTTGCAATGCATCAGGCGATGGCTGAGCATCAGTTAAGCAAAAGAGATGTACTTCATGCCTTAAAGCCAGAAAACGTAGCTGATGGTAAATTCTCAACTTGTCGCCTTTTTCAAGCGGCCAGGGAATTCTGCTCACGATTACACCTACTTTCATGAACGCCTTATTTCCTTGTAAAACTGGAGCAGTTTTGTCGTTACGGAGCGAATATCAAAATTCAATCGGACGTGCTCTCGCCCTTTGAGCGACAGCGAATTTCGGAGCTCCTCGTTTTCAATCACTGTAGATATTGCATTTGTCCAATCAGATAAATTCTCTGCAATGAGTAATTGTTCCGCATGAGTGCACCCCAACCCTTCTGCAGCAAGCGGTGTAGCGACAACAGCTCTTCCAAGTGCAAGCCCTTCCATAATTTTGACTCGCACACCGCTTGCACTGAGCAATGGGACAATCATGATAGCCTTCGACTGCATAAATTCGATGGCATTTTCAACCTCTCCTATCACCTCAACATTGGGCAGTTTCAAAGACTTAAATTCCTCAGGCATATTTCTACCCGCCAAATACAGTTTCAACGCTGGGAAACGAGTCGAAATCTCAGGCCATATCGATTGAAGAAACCACTTGACGCCTTCCGTGTTTGGTCCCCAATCCATAGCACCCAAATGAAAAAGAGCCACTTCGGCTGACTGTATGGGTTGATGGGGATACTTCATGAGATCGACACCGAAGGGAATCGTACGAATCGGTTTCTTAACGTTCAACAACTTCATACGATCATGGTCATCATCGCTAATGGCCGCAATGGCGGAGACCTCATTTAGCATGCTAACCTCATACTCCCTCAGCTTACGATATAAATACTTGACGTAAAGCCGCTTGAAAAAACCGCTTGTTCCAATAGCTGTTTTCTCCCAAATAATATGTTCCACATTATGAGCACGAAGCACAACCGGAGCTTTAGACAACCGCCTGATTGTTGCCAGATAGGTTGTCATAAAAAGACTCTCTAAATGGACTATATCGAAGCTTTCCTTGCGAAGCAATTTGGCTAGCCTAATGTCGAAATCAGTGCTAAAAAACCGTGAGATATTATACGAGTCGGATGTCAGAATACTGGAAAATGCATCAACGGCATTCAATCGCGTATCGATAAACACGCCCTCTATTCCGGTCTGCTCAATGTATTCCGCAGACATCGCTTCTACTTCAAAATCGTGCTTGTGCGTGAAGATGGTCAAAATTTTCACCTTATGCCCTGCCTCCAATAATCCTTGGGTAATATTATCCATGGCAATGCAACCGCCATCTTTTGCGGGAACAGGAGGCTTCAAACACAATTGCAGAATCTTCATGAACTGAGTTGACTTGTCCTTTTAGAAAAACGTCGGAAGAAACGAAGGAAACGTTTGGAGCCATCGGTTCGTTGCGTGATTGCTGATTCGCGCATTGCCTTTACTGTGATCCAAATACTGAGTGGAAAAAGTACAACCGTGCTGATCCACATTCCAATCCAAGGCTCGATGAGCTGATTTTTGGCCATTCGTTCACCGGCCATCGTAAGCAACTGATAAAAAATAAAAAGACTCAAGGCAATCAGCGTAGGCAGACCTATACCCCCTTTTCTGATAATAGCCCCCAATGGAGCACCAATGAAGAAAAGAACTAAACAGACAACAGCAAGGAAAAACTTACGATGCCATTCAATTTTATGCCTGTTCAGATTCTTTTGTCGCGATTTCAATTCGTCGGCCTGACGCTGAACCATATCCTTTGACTTTCGAGTATTTTCAATAGCCCAAGTCATTGCGCGCTGTCGATTCTGCTCATTGCTTGCCTCGTATAGTTCAGCGTCCGGTTTCAGATCAGTATCAGAATTCCGCTCGAGTCTTTTCTTCGACAACACAATAGAACTCTCTGCATATTGATGCTTGATGGTGTCAATCACTCCGGTTAGACTGTCAATTGCATTCTCAAGCTGCCGCACGCTCATCATTTCCGCGGGATTCTTCATTACTTCTTCATTATCGGCTGAAAACGCAAGCGAACTCAAATCAATGCGCAATTCCATTTCCTCGAATTTCCCTTCAACCAGAGCATACTGCGGATTGCGCGATTTCTTGTCACGTTGTTCATCGTAGCTAATGCCATCCGACAACTTCAAAATCATGAAACGCTTATCCTCCGTCTGTTGCATGCTTCCAGACGCCGCTCGAATTACAGTGCGATTGGCCTTTTCTCCTCCCCGATGGTCATAGATTAAAACGTCGGTCAGCTCACCGGTTTCCCTATTGTTCCTTGTAGCACGAATGCTGACACCCTCAATTCCATTGTAGAAGACACCATCCGTTAGATTGAGTTCCGGCTTCTGTTTTATTATGCCAAACAACAGAGTTCGAAACTTCAGATTTGAAACGGGCCAGATGTTGTTGGCAAAGACAAAGGCCGTAATAGACAGACCAATACTAAAAAAAACGAGTGGCCTTATGATGCGCATAAGGGAAACGCCGGCGCTTTTCATAGCTGTGAGCTCATTGTTTTCGGCCAATGCTCCCATAGTCATAATCGAACTCATGAGGATCGCAAGTGGCAAGGCCATGTTCACCAATCGAGTTGAGGCATATACCATGAGTTTAAAAACTACCCAAGGGCCAAGCCCCTTGCCAAGCAATTCATCCAAATAAACCCAAATGAACTGCATCTCGAAAATAAACATGGCCACCAAAAAGGTGACAATGAATGGTCCGATGTAACTGCGCAGCAGTAAAACAGAAAGTTTATTCACCCCACAAAATTAACGTGTTCATTTCATACTATCCACACAGATTCTCACGCGCCATTGTTCAAAGCATACACAAATCCGTTACATAACTATATCCATCCTACTGAGTTCAAGAGTATTTTTACCCGCTTGAATACTCACTAATTTCCAACACCTTGTTATACCAACTTTCCATCGTTGCCATTTTTCTTTACGGCTGTTTCCTCATGTTTCTGTTCGTGTACAGCCTGGTGCAGCTCAATCTGGCTATAAAGTACACAAAATTCAAACAAGCTCAAAAGCGTAAACCGCAGCTGGGCGAGGACCAATGGCCCGTTGTGACGGTGCAGCTGCCTGTGTTCAACGAACTCTACGTGGTAGAACGTCTCATTGAGGCTATTTGTCAATTTGAATATCCTGCCGGGAAACTCGAAATACAGGTTTTGGATGATAGCACTGACGAGAGTTTTGAAGTGGCTGCGCGCAAAATTGTTGAAATGCAGTCTAAAGGCATCGACATCAAACATGTAAAAAGACCGGTTCGTGAAGGCTACAAGGCCGGTGCACTCGCCTATGGCTTGGATATTTGCCGTGGTGAGTTTGTCGCCATTTTCGATGCCGACTTCATTCCGCGCAAAGATTTTCTTCTTCAAACCATACCGCATTTCTTTCACAATGAAAAAATCGGTGTAGTGCAAACGAAGTGGGAACACCTCAACGAAGAATACTCACTCCTCACCCGACTTCAAGCTTTTGGGTTAGATGCGCACTTCACCGTGGAGCAAGTAGGACGAAACACCGGTGAACATTTCATCAACTTTAATGGCACTGCCGGGGTATGGCGTAAGGCGACCATTTACGATGCAGGCGGCTGGGAAAGCGACACAATCACGGAAGACCTAGACCTTAGTTACCGAGCTCAATTGCGCGGTTGGGAGTTCGTCTATTTGCCCCTCATTGGTTCGCCATCGGAGTTGCCAGCTGAAATGAACGCGCTGAAAGCACAACAATTCCGTTGGACAAAAGGAGCCGCAGAGTGCACAGTGAAAAACTTGCCCAAGGTTTTAAATGCAAAACACCTCACCTTCGGTCAGAAAGTCCACGGAGCTTTTCACTTGATGAACTCCGTCGTGTTTTTATGTATTCTGGGTACATCGCTGCTCAGTGTTCCTATGCTCATCATCAAAAACACCTATGGCGACTTGGAAATCCTATTCAAGATTGCAACCGTCTTTATGGTCAGCTTCTTCTTTCTCGGTTTTTTCTATTGGATATCACGACCCGAAAAGAACTTTTTTAAGAAGATGTTTAACTTCTTGTGGGAATACCCCACGTTTCTGTCTGTGAGCATGGGACTTTCACTGCATAACGCAGTTGCGGTAATCGAAGGATTTACAGGAAAAAAATCTTCTTTCGTTCGAACGCCAAAATTTGCGATCAGCGGAAAAAAGTCAGGAACCTGGAAAGACAAGAAATACAGAGCTATTAAAGTATCTCCGCTCACACTCCTGGAGTTCACTCTATTCCTCTATTTCAGCTTTGGTATTTACTATGCCTTTACGATGACCGGACGCAGAGAGCAACCTCTCACTCAACTTGCGACAGCATCAACAGAGTCGAGCGGTAACGAATTTTGGTTTACCTATTTCAGTGGCGATGACAAACCTGGAAAACCAGGTCATACCATGCGTATTTCAGCCTCAACTTCTGGAAGCGGAATGCTTGAATCGAAACTAACAGGCTGGAAAAAATCCATTTCCTGGAAAGCCAATGAACCTGTTCTTGTGTCACTTCCTGTTGACTCAGTAGCTACACCTAGCGACAATTCGTTTTTCGTAGGGACCATGCATTGGATGAGCGCTGAAAACGTGAAGCTCGAATTGTTGCAGGAACCCGACGCAGAAGAAGCTCAATTGATTCGTCCGCAATCGGCATTTACCGCAGCGTATACAGTTCCCAATGCCCCCAGCAAAAGTGAATCAATCACAGAGGTTTCCTTGCTTGCAACCCAAGACAGCACATTGGTCACCGTTACTCCTACCTCTGAACTATTTAATGGTTCACCTGCCAATCAGCCCTACACAGTGCTCATGAACAAAGGTGACATTCATAACATTTTGGCGAAAGACGACCAAAGCTTGGCGGGTACAAGTATCAAAAATGCAGGGGGCGCGTCAATAGAAAAAAGCTACGGCTGTTATGGCGGTGCGGCACCCCGCTCACGCGACTTCGGATTGTTGCCGTTTCACATAATGCTCGCTTTAGGATATGCGTTCGTGACGTTTTACTCGTTGAAGCACGCGAGGTCTTAATTAATGACGAGTGACGAATGACGAATGATTAGTCACTCGTCATTCGTCACTCTTCATTGATAATTAAAGAGGACTACTTACTAAATAGATTGTACTTCACGATACAGTATATCGCGCGGAAGCCGTCTTTCCAACCAATCTTCTTCCCTTCTTCGTAGGTACGTCCGTAATATGAAATGCCTACCTCGTAAATTCTGATTTTAGGAATTCGTGAAATGCGAGCGGTTACTTCAGGTTCAAATCCGAAGCGCTTTTCACGCAACGGCAAACTCTGAATGATCTCGCGCTTAAAAACCTTGTAGCACGTTTCCATGTCGGTGAGATTCAAATTCGTCATTGCATTGCTGAGGAACGTGAGGAACTTGTTTCCGATAGTATGCCAGAAGAACAGAATTCTATGTGGTCGACCGCCCATAAAGCGACTGCCGTATACTACATCTGCAAACCCATCGAGTATTGGCTTCATTAGAATATTGTATTCCTCCGGGTCGTATTCCAAGTCAGCATCCTGAATAATAACCATATCGCCGGTAGCAATGCGGATACCTGTATGCAAGGCAGCTCCTTTACCCTGGTTTACCTCATGCTTGAAATACTGGATGTTTAGGTCTGTATTAGAGGCCTGATAACGTTTGACAGCCTCTTCTGTATCGTCTTTGGAACAGTCGTTTACAATAATTACTTCCTTCTGCAAACCTCCTATGAGCTTTACCGCCTTTACTTTATCCAGAATAAGATGTATGGTCTTTCCTTCGTTGTAAGCAGGTATAACAATGGAGAGTGTTTTCATTCGGCGATTATTTGCGGCGGCTAAAATAGAAACATTCAACCAATTGAGATCATAACTCAATTGCTTGCCGCAAGCCGAACAATTACTCCTATTAATATTCGAAACGATCTTTTAACTTGAGGAACGGGCGCTCTAAAATTACCCAACTAACCCGGGCCAGCAAATAGGTTAGAAGGATACATGTCACAATGTATAACACCTGACCAATGAGCTCGTGCATATTTCCTGAAAAATAGAAGGACTCAAATAGTGACTTCCATTGACGTTGAAACAGGTGATGAAATATGTACATGGAATAACTATACGTTCCCAATTCAATCATAAGTCGTGAACTGAATAAGCGGTTGGTAAATTCTACACGCTGAAAGACTACATAATTCACACACATCATAAAAAATAAGCAGAAGAAAGAATACGTGTACTCGGCTGAATAATGGTAAAGAGTGCCAATAGTAGCTACTCCGCTAAACGCAAACAGCAACAGTTTGGATTGCCTTGCGTGCAGATCTATTGCAACCGCTATCAGCATTATTGACAATCCAACCCACATCAATTGTGAACTTAAAAAGCACAACGACAGAGTTGACACAATAGCCCCGGCTATCGAAAGGACCCTGTTGAGCATAACCTTTCGGACATTGTTCCCCGGTTCTACATGCCTCATGCATGAAAGCAACGCACCAACTGCCAAACTATCCATGCGCGCCGGAGTCATTACATACGCAGCCAATGATTCACTTTCAAATGGAATGCCTATAAACATGCGTATGAAAGGGCCGGCCAAGAACATGAGCACACACAACCAAATCAGCTTTCTGGCATCGGTAAAATAGATTACAAGCGGCCAAAACAAATAAAACTGCTCTTCGACTGCTAAGGACCAAAAATGGCTTACCTCAAGAGGACCTGCAATATGCAGCCAGTTATTCTTGATGGCCATTCCAATGTTGCTGCTATAGGTAAAATACCAGGCGATGCTATCGCCCGTTGCGTCGGGCGAAAAAACCTTACCGCAGATCCAGACGATAAGTAAGACAGCATAATACAAGGGGAATATCCGCAACGTTCTTCGCGCAATGAAATTCCGGAAGTAATGCTCCCCCTTGCGGGTTTTAAGTAATATATCCGTGATCAAAAAACCAGATAGCACAAAGAATAAATCAACACCCATCCAACCGGCCTTGAAGAATGTCCAAATAACGTTGCCATTGTATTGATCCAATATCATTAGATGGCTCACCATGACCATGAGAATAGCCGCACCGCGAAGGCCATCCAAAGCGATAATACGTTCTTTACTCATTTTTTCTGGTATATGGTAAGCTTATACTCTACACCCTTATACGTTATGAGGGTAGAATCGTGATCGGAATACAGTTTAGTATAGTTGCCATCTTGAAAAACCTCCTCTTTCAAGCCACATTCAGAATCGCAATAAACATCCCACATTATTATATCACCTTGTTCAAATTGATGGGTATTCGGGTTCGCTGAGATTTCACCGCAAAGTCTCTTGTCATACGTATCCAAGTCAAGATACACAATCGAAAAAGGATCAAATAAGTGGACTCGAGTGGACTCGACGTCCACATTCTCACGTATCCAATTACAGGCCTTCAAATTCATTTCACCTGTTCTGTCGAGGCTATAGGGGCGTATGATATAAACCAGCAATGACAACTGTAAAACAATAAGAGAAGCCAGCGCGTAACGAGACACTTTCAGAGCAATGCTTAACTTACGTGATTGCAACCACGCGTACAAGGCTAAAAAGCCCAGTGCAGAATTTCCGGCCATCACTCGTTCTAATCCAAGCGATCCCATGATTCCGAGAGCCCAAAAAATAACATGTATAGCCAGATAAATGAGAAAACAGCCCATGGCTAAGAGTTGAAACTGCTTCCATTTCTCGCCCGTGGCAATTTCCTTTTTACCTTGAAACGGAATCATATAAACAATCAGCAATCCACAGCCAGCCAAGCCAAACCACAAAGGCATTAGACGAAAGAAATGAAACCATGTTCCTGAACCGTAATGCCCGTCATGATTCAAATAATGATTCGACTTGATAACATATAATAAATCACCATGCACAATGCCCGTTATGAGTGCGAACATGAGCGTGCCTCCG
>JAIYBR010000190.1 GCA_027488435.1 Flavobacteriales bacterium | reverse complement strand
TGGAAGCCCGAAGAAATGGCCTCGACGCCTCCGGTGTATTTCGCCGAAGCATTACGAAGACTTACGTTGATAACACCACCGGTAGCATCACCGATGTTGGCCGGGATACCACCCGTGATTACCGAGATTTCTTCAACCGCCGATTTTGGAAGTGCAGAAGAACCGCGCACCTTGATACCATCGATGTAGATCCAGGTAGAACCTTCACGAGCACCACGAATTGAAATACCATTTCCGGTATCGGTAGCACCTGCAACAGTTTGAGCCAAACCTGTAACAGAACGGCTAGGCATATTTTTCAAATCTTCGCGTGTAATGGTACCTCCGGAAGAACCACCATCTTTGTCGATAAGCGGAACCTTATAATCAAAAACCTCAACTGTTCCCAACTCTGCTCCCTGCATCATTTCAGCGTCGAGTGGCGTGAGCTTTCCGCCCTTCACAACAACGCCTTTAATGGTCTGTGGTTGATAACCTACGAATTGAAACGACACATCGTACGTGCCTGGTTCAAGGGGTTTGATTGAGTATTCACCGTCAATGTCGGTAGTTCCACCATTCACGGTGTTTCCATTGAGGTAGACTATGACGGTCACAAACGGAAGGGTTTCCTTGGTGTCTTTGTCTGAAACTTTTCCCTTCAACGAACCTGAGTTGGTTTGCGCCCACGCGGCTGTGGTGAGGAAAAACAATGCTATAAACGCGTAAAACTTTCTCTGCATAGCAGATGGAATTTGGTTGTTAAACAAGTCAAAATTTAGGTAACAATAACGCCACTCAAGCGAAATACAACACAATCGTGGCTTACCCTAAAGGCTCGCAAAGAACAACGGATTTCTTAAAACGTGCAAACTTTTTTTTAACTTACTCACAACCTCTTGATTTCGTGAAAGTTGTATTGAATCGAGAAAAGCCTAATGGCGCCTGAACCAGCGCTTATACCAAGGAACATTCTTTCCCCACGACATTCGACGGGCCATGCGCAAGTTCTTTTTCATTCTCTTTCGCGTTGCCTTGTCCTGCGATTTGAGATGGTGTTCCATCCGTGAGTCGTATTCTCCTTGCTTCTTTTCGAGTGCCTCGGCTTCCTTTTTTCGAGCGGTGGCAGGCGTCACCTTTTCCGCATCAGACTTAGGCTGTGCGCTGAGCAGCGATCCGGAAAGAAGAAACATCGCCATCAAGGTTAAACGTGTAAACTTCCTCATTGCGACTAGTAGTATTCGTAGCTGAATTTCGTGATAATGATATCGCCGTTTTCTAGGTTATGGTCGAGGAAAGCTTCCACGAGCATGGTAGGAGAATAAAGCACTTCAATTTCCCTGATCATGTTCTTTCCGTCGAAGTATTCAACCTTTTGCATGTTTCCCATCCCATCATAAATGAACGTTTGAGCTTTTCTTCCTGACGACATATTGTCGGACCACTCGATTTTCGAAATCCAGCCATGTTCGTTGTAGGCGTATGTCTTAGTTTTAGTGCGTCCGCTCATGATGAGTTCCTCTACCTCCGATTCCACAAAGCCCTTCGGATTTTTGGTTATGGTCCAATTTGAATAATGGAGGCCATAATTGTTGTACACACTTTTTCGTAAGATACCATTCTCCTGTTCTGTCCAGATAACAGATTCCGCATTCAATGCGATTGTTCTTCCCGGCTCGAGCTTGTTCTTCGTGGTGGCAACATTCTCTGCTGTTCCATATTCTATGCGAATAAGGCGTCCATGATCATCATAAACGAAACCCGTGCTTAGATATCCTCGTGTGCCTGTCTCTTCTCTCAACTCGATTGAACCCAGGTCATTGCGTTTGAATTTTATGGTCAAGCTATCAATGAGATTTCGTACCGAAGAGACTCGATCCAACCGTGACATTAGGCCCACTTCATTAAATCGATAGATACTAATGTCGGGCCTTTGTTCAATGGGTCTATTGGGTGATTTGACACTCACCACACCCGTAATAGTTTTGATCTTATTCATCCAAAGAAACTGCTGACTAAAAAACATCTCCTCGTTGAATGCATTGCCAATCCTATTGTCGATGAGCTGCGCAACAACTGTGTTGAATTGAACCACCACAATGGTCAAAATAGCTGTGAAAGCTCCTACTAAGTTTAATTTTCTCATCTTTCAAATTCGGATATCCTCTACGCGATAAACAGGTAGTTTACACGATTGGTTTTTGCAAACATAGATAGCAGATTCATTTGCACGGCGACCTCGAAAAAGGGGCAATTCACTATCAGATGTTGATGCCACCGAGAGCACAAAAGGCTGAAACAATTCCTGAAAAACATGAACGTTTTCCATGGCATTGCTTCCCGTGAAAACAACTTCGACAGAGTCTGTATGACACTCCAGAAGCGCGAGTAACCAATTGCTAAATCCGGGAGCAAAATCGATGGAGCCGGATACCTGCTGTAGCATATCTAAAGCGCGATTGCCGAATTTCTTTTCTTCCAGGTAACGCGAGAGTTTGAGTAAGCATCGACATGCAACGCTGTTGCCCGCGGGAATAACATTGTCGTTGATTTCGAATTTCACGCCGCACACATCTTCCACTTCCGTTGAGCGATTTTGATAAAAACATGTCTCGTTGTGTGCGAAAAAGATATCTACCTGTTCCATGGTTTTCGCGGCTAGCTTCAGCCACTTTTCTGCTCCAGTTACTTCATACAACGACAGTAAGCCATCGATAAAAAACACCTGATCCTCGAGCAACGTAACACGCGTGACTCTTCCCTTTGTGATTGCGTGAGCCAATAATCCATTTGGTAACATCAAATGCTTCATCAGACTCTCTGCAAGGTCTGTTGCTCGTTGAACTAAACTGTGTCTGCCCTTCATTTTCGATGCTTCGGCAAATGCCTTCAACAACATGGCATTCCATGATGCAATGCACTTATCGTCGAGTGCCGGCTTTGCCCTTTTCAAACGATGCGCACTGAGCAGTTCCGTGCTTAGCTTCAATTTTTCGCTCCAAACGGCGGGTTCTATATTCTGTTCTCGGCACCATACCTCATCCTTTTTTTTCAGACAGAGAACACTCACATCATGCTCCCAATAACCATGATTTCCAACACCGAAATACTTTTTTAATAGTGCACTATCCTCTCCCAAAAGCTCGTCGAATTCGGCTTCAGTCCAAACGTAATACTTCCCTTCTACCCCATCACTGTCGGCGTCAAGAGCAGCATAATACAAACCGTTCGAAGACTTCCATTCGCTCTCTATAAATTCCAGCGTGTCATCCACAACTTGCACATACAACTCGTCACCAAAAGCGCGGTAAGCTTGCGCGTATAGCGCAACCAGCTGCGCGTTGTCGTAAAGCATTTTCTCAAAATGAGGCACCTTCCACTCGGCGTCCACACTGTAGCGAGCAAATCCACCATCGAGTTGATCGTAGATGCCGCCCATGGCCATCTGGTCGAGTGTCAACTTTACGTGTTCGATTGACTTCTTATTCTTGTAATAGAGTCCATAATGCAGAAGCAACTCCCAATTATTGGGCATCGGAAACTTAGGTGCTTTGCGGTTTCCACCACGTTCAAGGTCCCAGTAAGTCGACCACTTCTCCATCCACGTATGGACGTCATCGGCCAACGATAATCGACTCTGATTCTTTGAGCCCGCATTGAGCTCTCTGAGTGCCGATTGCAATTGCTCGGCATATTCGGTTGCTCGACCAGCATCTTGCTTCATAACATGATGCAGATTTTCGAGCAACTCCATCCATCGCTGTTTCGGGAAATAGGTGCCTCCGTAAACAGGCCGTCCATCGGAAAGTGTAAACACATTCAGTGGCCAACCACCTTGACTTCCCATGAGATGAACGGCATCCATGAACCAACCATCCACATCGGGTCGCTCCTCACGATCGACTTTGATGCACACGAAGTGCATGTTCATGAATTCAGCGCACTCGAAATCCTCAAACACTTCATGCTCCATCACATGGCACCAATGGCAGGCACTGTAGCCAATCGATACCAAGACCATTTTGTTTTCTCTGCGAGCGGTTTCCCAGGCTTCCTCTCCCCATGCAAACCAATGCACGGGATTGTCCTTGTGTTGCAGTAAATAGGGACTGGTCTCCTGTGAAAGGTGATTCATAGTCCCAACATTTCTTTGATTTCCGATTCTATTTTACTGCGTGTAATGAGTCGTTTTAATATCACACCATTCTGATCGACGGCAATCAAGGTGGGTGTGCTTGGAACAGGAAATCGCTTATTGAAATCTTTTCGCTGATCGCCGGCCAGGAAAACACTTGGCCAGGGCGACTCATTCAATTTATCCTGAGCGGCCCATTCTTCCTGGGTTTTATCGGTTCCAATGGCATAAACTCCCAATCCTTTGGAGTGGTATTGTGCGTAGTATTCTTCCAGCTTAGGTTCGAACTCTTTGCAGTGCGAACAGTTGGCTCGCCAGAAAAGAAGGATGGTCACTTTATTTTCAGCAAAGACTTTCTTGCTGGAAATCATTTTCCCATTGATATCGGGAAGAGTTAAAAACTCAATCGTTTTACCCGGCTTGCACTTGTCGAGTGCAATGAGCAGATTGCGTGTATTTTCCTCCATGTGCCCCTCCTCCGCGCAATCATCGGCATACCATGTAATGAGGTAACTGAGACCCGGCTCGTTGCGATACGTGATCATCTTATCAAGCAAAAACTTGAACATGTAGGTTGTCATACTTTCGCTCGCCAACACCTTTTTCATGAGCGCGTCGATGTATGCCTCGGGCTGTTTTGTTTTCTCGAAATACTGGTAGGCAATGTTGATGCGACGAATAAACGCGATGTGATGCAACAAGTCGGGATGCTGAATGGGCATGTTATCCATGACGTGCATGGCAGTGAAGCGAGCCAAAGAGTCGGGGTTTTCTGAAAACTCCGGACTTCCTGTATAACCAGTAACGGGCGCAACCATTGAAAGCAGGGAAGCCGAAAACGTATTTGGATATTTCGATCGAATATCGGCACATGTTTTTGCAAAGGCCTGTTCTCTCAATTGATATTGTAGACCGAGACGATCAAGAGAATCTCTATTCAACGAGACCTCACTAAACTTGGTGATCAGCTCAAGGTAGGCATTCTGTTCATCCGAATCATACAGCTTCAAAGGGTTTCCCTTTAGCTGCGCATACTCCAGTGTCAAATCAATTCCATTGACGGGTATGTCTTTGCGTACAACTAAAAATTCAATCCATTTTTTGGGATCACTGGAAAAGCGAAAACGGTATTGCCCATCGTGTGGAAATGAAACTTTGCCCGCATAAGTCCCAGCCTGGGGATCCTTTATGATTTGCAGGTTCTTCCAATTTTCTTCTGCAAAATACTCCACGATCATGTTCACTGTGGGGGCCTGCAGTCCATTCACTTTTACTGCCACCGGAGTTTGAGCTTGAGCGCTTACTACCTGAAATGCAACAGAGAAAAGGACGATAGTTTTAAGGAAAAGTAATTTCATGAGGCTCGGAAAAATGGAACGGTCAAAAATACGTTGCACCCGTGGGTAACTCGTGTATTAGTCTTTTTTGTGTTGAAGGGCTGCACCTTACATTCGCAACATCAAAATTACCCTCATGCGCGACACTTCTGTTTTCAATTTAATACAACGCGAATACGAACGCCAACGCCACGGAATTGAGCTCATCGCTTCCGAAAATTTTGTGAGTAATGAAGTCATGCAGGCGATGGGAAGCGTGCTCACCAACAAGTACGCTGAAGGCCTACCAAGCAAGCGTTATTATGGAGGTTGCGAAGTAGTCGATGAAGTGGAGCAACTGGCGATAGATCGTTTGAAAGAATTGTTTGGTGCATGCTGGGCCAACGTGCAACCGCATTCGGGCGCGAATGCCAACAGTGCGGTCATGCTTGCCTGCCTAAAGCCGGGCGACACCATTCTTGGTTTGGACCTTTCGCAAGGAGGCCACCTAACACACGGCTCGCCGGTAAACTATTCCGGCAAACTGTATCGCGCTACTTTTTACGGTGTCGAAAAAGAAACAGGCCGGATCAATATGGATCATGTGGCTGAAATTGCCAGACGCGAGAAGCCACGAATGATTATTTGCGGTGCTTCAGCATACAGCCGCGACTGGGATTATGCGCGCTTCCGTTCAATAGCCGATGAGGTTGGAGCACTATTGCTCGCTGACATCTCACACCCTGCGGGACTTATCGCAACCGGACTGCTCAACAACCCGATGCAGCATTGTCATATCGTTACGACTACCACACACAAAACGCTTCGTGGTCCGCGTGGTGGCGTAATTATGATGGGTAACGATTTCGAAAATCCAATGGGCATTAAAACGCCGAAAGGTGAATTACGCATGATGAGCTCATTGCTAGATAGCGGTGTTTTCCCCGGCATGCAAGGCGGTCCGCTGGAACACGTTATTGCAGCAAAAGCAGTTGCATTTGGTGAAGCGTTGACTTCCGATTTTAAAACGTATGGTCAACAAGTAATTCGCAACGCGAGCGCATTGTGCTCTTCACTGCAAAACCGTGGCTATCAAATTGTGAGTGGTGGAACCGAGAACCACTGCTTCTTGATCGACCTACGCAACAAAGGCATTTCGGGCAAGGAAGCAGATGCTGCGCTTATTCAGGCCCACATAACAGTCAACAAAAACATGGTTCCCTTCGATGATAAATCGCCCATGGTAACCAGTGGCATTCGTATAGGAACGCCGGCCATTACTACACGTGGATTGATAGAATCGGATATGGATATGGTAGCCTCGCTCATCGATGAATCGTTGATGAATGCCGCACAGGCAAGCATTCTCAACAACATCGGCAAAAAGGTTATGGATTTTATGGCAGACCGACCACTTTTTGCAGGCAACGAAACCTTTGTGCACGCATAACTGTTTTCGCTGCGTCGGATCGAACTAGAAAAGAAAATTTATGATAGCTCAACTTCTCTTCATACTACTACTGGCCACTGCTTCCTTTTTTGCATACAAGCGATTCGTTTTTGTAAAAAGAAACATCTTGCTTGGGCGCAACACGGAAACGACCGGATCAAGCAGTGAGCGCTGGTCGACGATGGCGCGTGTTGCATTGGGACAAGGAAAAATGTTTACACGTCCGCTGGCTGCTTTCATGCACTTAATCATCTACGCCGGCTTCATCATCATCAATATCGAATTATTGGAAATTGTATTGGATGGAATCACGGGACATCATCGCGTATTTTCTTTCCTGGGTAGTTTCTACAATTTTCTAATCGGAAGTTTTGAGGTACTTGCCATGCTCGTATTGTTAGCGTGCGTCGTTTTTTTAGCACGCAGAAATGTGGTTCGCATTAAGCGTTTTTGGATGCGCGAAATGACATCATGGCCCCGCACGGATGCCAACGTTATTCTGATCGCGGAGATACTGCTTATGTCGGCTTTTTTGAGCATGAATGCGTGCGATTCCATCCTACAATCGCAGGGAGTCGATCACTACGTTGAAGCCGGAAGTTTTCCTGTATCGCAACTCGTTGTTCCGATGCTGGAAAATTTTTCAAACGAATCTCTCATCCTAATTGAACGATCATGCTGGTGGTTTCACATCATCGGCATTCTCGCTTTTATTGTTTACGTGACGTATTCAAAACACCTTCACATCATACTGGCATTTCCCAACACGTATTACTCAAAGCTTCAACCGGCGGGTGAATTGGGTAATTTACAATCGGTAACAAACGAGGTTAAGTTGATGCTCGACCCAAGTTTACCGCCTCCCCCCAGCGATGGAACACCGACGCGCTTCGGAGCGAAAGACGTGTTCGATTTGTCGTGGGTGAATTTGATGAATGCATACAGCTGCACTGAATGCGGAAGATGCTCAGCGGAATGTCCGGCGAATCAAACCGGCAAACTTCTTTCGCCTCGCAAGATTATGATGGACACACGCGACCGACTGGAAGAGGTTGGGCGATGTATTGATGCCAACAACGGGGTTTGGGCCGACGACGGCAAAACACTTTTGCGCGATTATATCAGCGAAGAAGAGTTGTGGGCTTGCACTACCTGCAACGCATGCACACAAGCGTGCCCCGTGAACATCAATCCATTGGAAATTATCGTCGATTTGCGACGCTACTTAATCATGGAAGAGAGCAAATCGCCAGAGAGCATTACGGTGATGTTTAACAACATAGAAAACAATGGCGCACCGTGGGCAATGAGTGCTGCGGACCGCGCCAACTGGACAAATAACTGATAAGAGATTCTGAAATGCAACTTGGAGAATCAATGAATCTTCCGGATTTAGTTCAGAAGAAAATGAAGATACAGGTGTTTAGGGATGAAGGGGTAAGGGGTAAGGGGTAAGGTACTCTTATGAAATGAAAGTAAAGGCGAGCAGCTGTGCGTAGATCCATAACAGACAAACTCGAAACGCAGCACTGCGTCAACTATAAAAAACTACACGAACGAAAAGCCGCGCTAAAAAGCGTCTGCAACATTTAGAAGAAAATGACAGAATTGAAAGTAAGAACCATGGCTGAATGCCTTGCTGCCGGCGAAGCTCCGGAGGTTTTGTTTTGGGTAGGATGTGCAGGAAGTTTCGACGACCGCGCGAAAAAAATCACCAAAGCCATCGCGCGCATCTTGCAGCATTGCAACGTTTCCTTTGCCATACTTGGTCAAGAAGAATCGTGCACAGGCGACCCTGCCAAGCGCGCCGGAAATGAGTTCCTATTTCAGATGATGGCCATGCAAAACATTCAGGTTTTGAATGGCTACGAGGTAAAGAAAATCGTAACCGGCTGTCCGCATTGCTTCAACACACTGAAGAACGAATATCCTGCGCTCGGCGGCACCTATGAAGTTGTCCATCATACTCAGTTAATCAATGAGCTCATCGCAGAAGGGCGCATAACGCTTCAAGGAGGCGGCGCATACAAAGGCAAGCGTATTACGTTTCATGATCCTTGCTATTTGGGCCGTGGTAACGGAGAATACGAAGCGCCTCGCACCCTCATCGAAAAACTCGATGCAGAATTGGTTGAAATGAAACGCAGCAAAGCACATGGTTTATGCTGCGGTGCCGGAGGTGCTCAGATGTTCAAAGAAGCTGAGCCAGGCGACAAAGAAGTCAATGTTGAGCGCGCAGAAGACGCTTTGGAAACAAACGCAACCGTCATTGCAGCCGGCTGTCCGTTTTGCAACACCATGATGACCGATGGTGTGAAACACTTCGAAAAAGAAAACGACATTGTAGTGAAGGACGTAGCTGAACTCATTGCGGAGGCAGCTGATCTTTGAGAAGTGCGAGGCGCGAAGGAACGTGAAATTAAATTAGCATAAATTATTAGCAACTCACGCAGGCATGCGTGGGTGCGCATGTGTTAATTTTGACATCTTACAAACCCCTCACTTAGCATGAAAATTTTAGAAGGTAAAATCGCCATTATAACAGGTGCATCACGCGGCATCGGTAAAGGCATCGCAGAAAAGTTTAGTGCACAAGGTGCCACTGTGG
>JAIYBR010000276.1 GCA_027488435.1 Flavobacteriales bacterium | reverse complement strand
TCCTCTTCTTCTTCCTCCTCGTCTCTTAAGCATGATGTCATGGTCAGTAATGCAACTGAAAGAAATAAAAAGTACTTTTCATGGTTTTTCGACTATAATTTATGTACAAAAAAAGATCTAAAATTCGAATTCACCAAATCCGTTGACCCAAGTTGACGGAAAATTAATAAAAGCTGTTTCTCAAAACTAAAATCCAATAACAAGATCAAAATCCGTCATGCAAATAGTTTGGGGGAATCGACGAAGTGATATACGGATCAAAAATGAAAAAGCAAAAGAAGCGATTGATCAAGACGAGTCAGGGCGATAATGTATTAACCAATTAGACCCCATGACAATCACTGGCGTCTGCGCCCCCATTGTCCAAAATGAACCTGTGCCCGGAGGTTGATGGTTCTATTGAAAATTTGGTTATGTTTGGAGCATAGTGCCTCGTGAAAAAGACGGCGATTTTTTTGCCGGACCTTATCAAAATATGGAACAGTTATGGGCACGTTTAAAAAAACAATACAACGGAGAAGCTGAAAGCCGAAAAGTGGAGGCAACCTTTATACAAACTAAAACACAACATGAAACCCTTTAATTGTTATTACAATAAAATTATAGCATTAGGACTTTTTATGTTAGCCACTGTAGCTTCTTTTGGACAAGGACGATCATACATTAAACAAAAAATACGAGAACAAGGAGAATGCAGAAATGTTGCCATTACAAAGACAAATGGAGATCTGATGCTTTACGACAGAAACGGCTTAGCAAACGATGGTTGCCCTCAAAGTTTGCGAGACGCACTTGCCGAATTGAATAATGAAAATAAATATATAGATGATGTTCAATTAACCGAAAATGGTCGTTGGTTAATTTTGTATGACGACAATGGTATTCGTTGGAACGACATTCCTTATAGCCTTGAAGAAAAACTACGAGAATACAACAACCAAAAAGAAGTAATAACTTCTGTTACTTTCAATGACACAGATGATTGGATAATAATAACGACCAATTATTTTTCATCATCTGACTCACGAATTACCGAGTGGCTGAAAGAAGGCAATGAAGAATATGGTCAATTATGGGCAGCTTGTATTACCGATGATGCAATTGTAGCTGTATTCCAACGAGGCTACAAGTTTTTGGGAGATGTTCCCTACTCGCTTAAAGAGGCATTGACTAATACAAGATTAGATGTATTCCGCTTGAAAATTGCCGGTGATTCTTGGTTCTTCGCAGACAAGTATGGCAGTTATGAATACAACATGTAAATAGTTTCTAAAGTAAGTAGTCCCAAAAACGGTAACAATGAGCCAACGAGTTTGGAGTGGAACTGCTTTCGTGGATAGAGGCAATAATTTTGGTGTTCAACAAAAAGGGCAGCCCATGCCAGGCCGCGGGGGCGCCGAATGGCGCCCTAAAGCGGAAGCTTATCGAGTACACTGCTCATCAAACTATCCATGCGAGAAAACGCGAACCACTTTTTGCCGAGATCTTTAATGGATGCGCCGATGTGATAGAGTTCCTTGCCATCGATGAGCAAAAAGCGATCATGAACCTGTTGGATGCGTCTGATATCAATTGGAGGATATTGGGCGTTGTGCTTCTCCAGATCGAGTCGAAGGCTGGCAGAAATAGCAGCAGTGTATATAATAGCGGTGACACATTCTCTTCGTTTTGCCAATTGGAGAAGAACCGTGTGATCGATATAATTATCGATGAGAACAATAGATTGATTTGCTGAGGAAATAACATTCGAAAAGAACACGAAGGCGTCGAAAACTTGACCATCGAAAAAAATTCCATGCGAGGGAAGAATATTCGTTTGCAGAGCCATTTCAATTTGTTCAATGCGCTCGTTCATGCCGCGAACATTGCTTTCAATCTCTTGCTTCCAAGTATGGATAGTGTATCCGCGAGTCAGATAGTCTCTTAAAACTTTCATGGCCCAAATTCGAAACAGTGTACCTTCTCGAGATTTCACCCGATAACCCACAGAAATGATTACGTCGAGATTGTAATAATCGACTTTCTGTGTTTGCGTCTTTCCTTTCAGGGCGCCATGTTCAGTGGTTATCGCAAATTTTGCGACAACCACACGATCATCAAGTTCTTGCTCCGCAAAAATCTTATTGATGTGTTTGCCAATTGTTTTCACGTCTCTATTGAAAAGAACCGCGATCTGATGCCGGTTGAGCCAAACTGAATCATTATCAATTCTGACCTCCACCCGCACGGTGGATTCATTTCCGTGATAGAAGACAACTTCATTTTTTTGCAACGCTTTTGTATGCATTAATGCTGTTTCTGCCATTCAGCGAAACTGAGCATTCCTAGCGATATAAAAAACCTATAAAATATTCCAGTTATGCTAAGGGCGAGGGGCGAGGGGCGAGGGACGAGGGGCGAGGGACGAGGGACGAGGGGCGAGGGACGAGGGGCGAAGTACAAAGTACGGCGGGCGGTTGGTGTTCCTTGCATAGCAGGGGTGCCGAGGCGCAAGGCCTTCCCTTCGTTTGTCATAGCGATGGCCTTGACCGCAAGTCGCTCCCGACCCCGGAGGGGTCAAATATCAGTAGCCAAAAGCCCCCCTCCATGCAAACGACCCCGGAGGTGTCGAACAGCCGGCAACATAATGAATTGATCATGCGAGCTACCTTAAAGAGCGGCTGATATCTCTAAAATTTATCCCTCGCACAATATTTTATTCAATCCATCGATAACCAATACATAGAAAAACGATGTATTATTGTCGCATGCTAGCAAACGAACTAATCAAAGGCACGTTGACCACCATCATACTGACCTTGTTGAAAGAAGAAGGCCGGATGTACGGGTACGACATTACTAAGGCAGTGAAAGATCGCACCGACGGCAAGATTTTGTTGAAGGAAGGGTCACTCTACCCCGCTCTGCATAAACTGCGTGCGGAGGGCTTGGTGAAGACCGAGGAGGAACTCATTGGCAAACGTGTGCGGATATACTATCGACTTACTGCCAAAGGCCTCAAGCAAACGACTACACAAGTTGATGAGCTATTATCTTTTTTGGATACGGTTCAACAGCTTATACTCAATAAAAAACCACTGGCTCATGGCTGAGCTTTCAGACGCAACGTATGACGTGATTGTTCAACGCGTGACAATCACCATTACGGATGTGCAGCTGCAATCGGAACTGATCGACCATTGCTGTTGCACCATTGAAGAGCTCATGAATCTAGGGATGCCGTGTGAAGAAGCAATTGATCTAGCTTTTTTGCGCCTGGCACCTGAAGGTTTGCATGAAATAGAGGATGCGTTCAACCATATTCAAACACCTTTAATTCTTACGATTATGAAAAAAACAGTGTATTTCTCCGGCTTTGTAGCCACATTCTGTATTCTGATAGGGCTCATGTTTAAAATCATGCACTGGCCCGGAGCTTCCGCAATACTGGTCACAGGCAATCTTTCGCTTACTGTTTGCCTACTAGCGATTCTCTTCGGTCTGCTCACCAGCAAGACCACATTCCCACGCTTAACCTATTCGCGCAATCTCTTTGGGATTGTGGGTGGCATGCTCGTGGCATCAGGTATATTTTTCAAGATCATGCACTGGCAAGGCGGAAGTATTCTGCTTGTCCTTGGCATGTTTCTGATCACGTTCATTTTTTTACCCATCTTTTTCTGGCAGCTCTATCGTAGCGAGATGAAGTAAGAAACGATTGTGATTGAATTGAGAGGAATGTGCTGCCGAATGTTTGCAAGAACTACTGCTTAACGATTTTACTCGTTGCTACAACCTCATTGTCGACAATGACTTTGACGACATAAATACCCTCCGGAAAATGGTCCATTTGTACGGTTGTCTTTCCGCTGGTACGTTGTGACAAAACTTCACGCCCCAGTTGGTCGTAGAGTTTAATAAAAGCACTATTTCCTGCATTTACTTCGAAATAATCGCGAGCAGGATTGGGATACAATTCAATTGAAACCTCCTCTACGTTGGGAACACCGATTACCTCATCCAATGAGCGTTTCCAAACACCGCCTCCCATTACACTAGCATAAAGATAATCTCCACTAATAGCCAAAGCGTATACATCTCGGTCAATTAAACCATTATCGATAGGTGTCCAGTTGTTGCCATTATTGGTAGACATGTACACACCGTGTCCTCTTGCACCAGCAAAAATAATGTTACCACGAACAGCAAACGAAAGAACCTGCTCGCCATTAGCCAGTCCATTTTCCGATGAAACCCAAGTAATGCCGTTATCGCAGGAGGAACTAACGAAGTTTTCATCAGAAAGCCCCCCATTACTCACAAAAAGACAATTATCCGTTGCAGCTGCTACTCTTGGATAGTCAGCATTAATGCTACTTAGTTGAGCCCAACTAATTCCATTATCAACTGATTTGTAAACCCCGCCACCCGCAGTGAAGGCAAAAACATTACTACCGTCAGCCAACAAACTCATAACTATGGATAAAAACAAAGAAGGATCACCAGTTGGAGTATACCAACTAATAGCATTGTCTGATGATACGTAAATGTGACTTCCCTGCCGAGCTAGAATATAATCTCCGCAGATAACCAAGGAGCCAACATCACTATACACAAGACTGCTAGCGCTTGTATTCCAACTAATCCCATTGTCAGTAGAAACAAATACTCCTCGATCGGTCCCAGCAAAAACACTCACATCATTAGCTGCCATGCAATGAATCCTACAGCGTGACAAACCATTGTTCACAGCATGCCAAGTGTTATCAACCTCGGAAAATCGAAGAACTCCACTCCCATATGTTGCTGCAAATAAATTATTGTCGCTTGCTGTGAGGGAATTGACCCAACTATAACCCAAACCATTGTTAATTGCATGCCAGCTATTACCATTATCGCTGGTTAGGTAAGCTCCACCACCTTCAGTTCCTGCATACCAGTAATTTCCATTTTGAGCGAAGCAATTAACGTAATTATTAAACAAACCACCACTAACACTTGTCCAACTAATACCCCCGTTGATTGATTGAAATACTCCTTGATCAGAAGTCCCGAGCAAAATAACATCTCCTATAATCGCTAATGCTCTTATTTCGGTGTATTGTGGCCAATTCGTGTTCAACGAAGTCCAATTGCTACCATTATCATTAGAAAAAAACACTTCACCGTTGGAGGTGCCGCAGTAGACTGAACCATTCATAGCTACTAAACAAGAAACGGAAACACCTTCAAGTACTGGAGTCCAATTGAACCCATTATCACTCGACATGAACACCCCACCATATTCTGAAGCACCGAGAAAAATGTTTGCTCCGCTAAATGCGAATGAACATATGGAAGAGAAAACAGTTAGCCCAACATTTACAGCAGTCCAATTGTCACCATTATCAACCGAAACAAAGAGATTATAGTCAGCCCAAACAAGAATATTGTTGCCGCTAACTGCCAAAAGTTGAATATCGTTATTAAGACCAGGGATTCCATTGTTAACCCCCACCCAATTACTACCGTTGTCTGTAGACTTGAAAAGACCTGCCCATGTTCCTGCATATAAGTTAGATCCACTTACAGCTAATGAGCTAATGCCAATAAATTCAGGAAAACCATTATTAATAGCAGTCCAATTAGCACCATTGTCGGAAGTAATGAAAGCTCCGGAATTAGTCCCTGCGAAAATGTAATCTCCACTAAACGCAAAACAATTAACATCTCCCCCATTCGGCCCATTAGTTGGCACCCATTGAGCAAATGAGCTGATTGCAAAGAGATGGATAATGATTAACAGGAAAGGTTTTTTCATGAGTGGTTCATTAAATAAATTATTGATTTTTGAAAACAGCGCTATAGAACCATATATGGCATTGGATAGCTCTTAAAATTTATTTCCAAAACAAAGTTACAAAGTAAAACATGTCACCATTCGAACCGCAGCAAAACTTATTAAACGACTAAGTATTTTCCAAATCATACTGTTCAACCCCATTGGGTTATTTTGAATCGCGGTTACTCTCGCACTAGAATCTAAGATCCTACTGGGGTCATGAGCTCGAATGAAATCATTTCTCAACGAATAAAGTGCCGAGCACTTAACACATGTTGAAACGGAATTCCACAGTTATCCGAACCACTAGCGCATACATCGAAAATCCCAAATGCATCACGAAGTATCATCTAGTGGGTTTCCTGCCAACCTTCAACAGATTCCCCCTCCCCTCCTATTTACCACCTACCTTTCGCCTCTGATCCCATATGCATGTTTACCCACCAACTGGCGAGTTTGAAGATTGAAGCATTGAACAAAATGCAACTGGCTGCCATTGAAGCTGCCAAGCCTCATGCAAATATTCTGCTGCTATCGCCTACCGGTTCGGGAAAAACGCTGGCTTTCTTGTTACCGGTATTGAAGGGATTGGATGCCTCCAAACCCGGCGTGCAGGCGCTCATCCTGGTTCCATCGCGCGAACTGGCCATTCAGATTGAACAGGTTTTTAAGCAAATGAGCACGGGCTTCAAAATCAACTGTTGCTACGGTGGACATGCCACGCGCGTCGAAAAGAACAACCTCAGCAGTCCGCCGGCTGTGCTCGTGGGAACACCCGGTAGAATTGCGTACCACGCGCGCAACAAAAACGTTGATGCGGCTTCGGTGCAAACGCTCGTGCTCGATGAGTTCGATAAATCACTCGAATCCGGCTTTCAGGAAGACATGTCTGAAATCATTGGTTTACTCTCGGGAAGAAAACGCACCTTGCTCACATCCGCCACGACCATGAAAGAAATTCCTGCATTTGCCGGAATAAAAAAATTGGTCACACTCGATTTTCTATCGCATGCGAAACCGGTGAGTTCAGAACTTCAACTCAACTACCTGCGTGCCGATGATCAGGACAAACTGCAATTGCTGTTTCGGTTAATCTGTGCGCTCAAAAACAAGCTCACGCTGGTCTTCTGCAATCACCGTGAAGCCGTGGACCGCATCGGTGAACTGCTCGCCGAAAAGGGTCTTTCGCATGGCGTCTTTCACGGAGGCATGGAACAGGAAGACCGAGAACGAACCTTGATCAAATTCCGAAACGGCTCCCATCGCTTGTTGATCACCACCGACCTTGCATCGAGAGGGTTGGATATCCCCGAGATTGAAGCGGTGGTGCATTACCAATTGCCGACAACACACGAAGTCTACACGCACCGCAACGGACGCACGGCGCGAATGAATGCGCATGGCACCGCCTATATTTTGCTTTCATCCACTGAGCATATCCCTCCTTTCATAAAAACAAAACCGGAATTGGAAACACTGCCGGAAAAAGCTGTCATTCCCGGTAATCCACCCTGGAGGACCTTGTATTTCGGAGCCGGAAAAAAAGACAAGATCGGCAAAATTGATATCGTTGGGGTGTTACTCCAGAAAGGAAAACTCACAAAGGATGAATTGGGCTTGATTGAAGTGCTCGACCGTATGTCATTTGCTGCCGTGAAAAGCGACAAGATCGAAAAGGTTGTAGCGCTCATTCGCAACGAAAAAATGAAAGGAAGAAAAATCAAGGTGGAAATTTCATAAGTCCATCCCCACCTTTTCAACGCGTAATATTGCGAGGTGATTCACCAAGATTATCTCCCTCAAATCGCCCATCAGCTGGGCATAGGCACAAAACAGATTACCGCCGTTATTCAACTGTTGGATGAAGGCTGCACCACTCCCTTCATTGCTCGATACAGAAAAGAAATGACTTCCGGCTTGGATGAGGTGCAAATCGAACATATCCGTTTACTTCATGTGAAATTCTCTGACATGGTGAAGCGAAAGAGTTCCATTCTCGATACGATTCGTGAATTGGGCAAACTCACCGCAGAGTTGGAGCGATCCATTGTGAACTGTTGGGACCCCCATTTGCTCGAAGACATTTATTTGCCTTACCGACCCAAACGCAAAACCAAGGCGAGCATCGCCCGCGAAAAAGGACTGGAGCCATTGGCAACCTGGATCATGCAGGAAAACAATTTGAATCCGGAAATGGAAGCACGCAGGTTTCTGACAAGCGATGTGGCTTCCATTGAACATGCGCTGAAAGGAGCGCGCGATATCATTGCGGACGTGATCAATGAAGATCCCAACGCACGTGCTTTGGTGCGTCAGGAGTTTGATCGCCATGCCATCATTGAAACGAAAGTTGCGAAGGGAAAAGAAACAGAAGGCATCAAATACAAAGACTACTTTGCTTTCAATGAACCCCTCAAGCGTTGCCCATCGCATCGTTTGCTCGCTGTATTTCGCGGTGAGGAAGAAGGTTTTCTAAAACTAAACATAGAGCCTGACGAAGCTATCGTCGTCGAAAAACTTCAATCCCGTTTCATTCGCCGCAACAATCTGTGCAGCGAGCAAATGGAAATCGCTGTGAAAGATTCCTACAAGCGACTGCTGTGCCCGTCGATGGAAAGCGAAAGTCGAAGCATGGCGAAAGCAAGAGCCGATGAAGAAGCCATCAAAGTCTTCGCAGAAAACTTGAAGCAGTTGTTGCTCTCCGCGCCACTGGGAAGCAAGCGCATCCTCGCCCTCGATCCCGGATTTCGTTCCGGTTGCAAATTGGTTTGTTTGAATGAAGAGGGAAAGTTATTGGATGAAGATGTCATCTATCCGCATGAACCGCAATTGGAAGTGCAAAAGGCTGCGAGCAAAATGCAGTCGTTTGTGCGAAAGCACCGCATCGAAGCCATCGCAATTGGAAACGGTACAGCAGGTCGTGAGACCGAGCATTTTGTTCGTGGTCTTGAATTCGAACATGCGGTGACAGTTCATATGGTGAATGAAAATGGCGCATCCGTTTATTCTGCGTCGGAAGTGGCGCGCGAAGAATTTCCGGATAAACACATCACCTTGCGAGGCGCTGTTTCTATTGGCAGAAGGCTCGCCGATCCACTGGCCGAGTTGGTGAAAATCGATCCCAAGGCCATTGGTGTCGGGCAATACCAGCACGATGTGGATCAGAACAAGCTCAAGCAAAGTTTGGATGTTGTGGTAGAAAGTTGTGTGAATCAGGTGGGTGTCAATCTCAATACGGCCAGCAAAAGTT
>JAIYBR010000218.1 GCA_027488435.1 Flavobacteriales bacterium | reverse complement strand
TACCATAACCAAATAATACGGCCTGTGTGAGAGCGATTGAGAGGACGTAAAATGAATAATCGGCGTAACCTCTTTCACGTGTTGCTATGGCAAGAAACAGATTATAGAAGAACAAAACCGCGATGATTCCGAAATATAGATACATGATGGCATCCGACTTTCCGGCCATGCGTATAATCTGATTGCTATCGCCCACGTATATAGGGGCGATGAGTTGTTTGCCCGATTTCATGCGAAGCATAAAGCGACCGCCATCAGCAGGAAGAGGCATACAAAAACCGGAGTTCGTCTGGAATTCGTCAAGTGCTTTTTGGGTGCTGCCCATAACACCAAGCAATTGAACGTCTGCGCCAATTCTATATATCTCAATTGTTTCAATCGAACTGTTACCCACGTAGCATACTACTTTGTCATCGGGTCGATTTGATTGAAAAGTAAACTGGACATATTGCCATTGGTCGCTTAGCCCCAGGTTTGGTGCTCCATTTTGCGATGGACTGTATTCAGTGCTGTGCGCAATGTCAGTGACGGATTTACCGGAATCACCCGTATAAATCATACAGTTTTGAAGGAGTAAAGCATCGTTGGTCTCCTCAGCGTGCAGCATTTTCGCTGACATATAAAGGAGGGTAGCCAATACAAAACGCATCGAGGTCGAGGTCATTTCTTGAATGATTGAATGACCCTTATACGACAATTATCAATTTAGTTTCACAAGACAGGGATTTCGTGGCCCTTTTTTAATCGTAAGTCGTACTGGACTTCGATGGAGCCACGAGGAGAATCTTCGAAAAAAGTGGCGATTGGCTCTTTCATAAGCTGAAATACTCGTTCCCGATTGAACTCATCGGCGTATTCCATGGTGAAAATATCCGGATTTTTTAATACGATTGAAATGAACTCCGGTGTTGGATAAGGCAATCGACCATTGTCGCCAATTTCACTCACTTCAATCAAACCGTTTGTCTTGATCATTCTTTCGGTATACGGAGCTGCAAAGCAGAAAAAATTGGTGAGTCCGATGTCTGCCATTACTGGTATGGCAGCAATACACAAAAGAGGAGTAAGCCCTTTGCCAAACACTTTCTTCGCGCTCCAGAGTCCGCAGGCCTCCGCTGTTCCTCCGGGTAAACAACGTTGGATGATCGGAATGATGCTACTGTCCTGGTCCTTGATGGATTCAATAATCGGCAGCGTTCCATCCGGTGAATTGTAGCGGTGAATGCGCAGGCCTGCTACAACTTCTTCATCTTGATCAATGGCAATAAGAACGAACACATTGGGGTCGCTCATCCAGGATGGCTCGGCGGAATTAAGATTGGTCAAGCCCAATTCGGTCAGCACCCCGGTGTGTCCGTTGTGAAAAAGCCTGCTGTATTCTGCATTCTCAACAGCCTGAAAAGCCACTATTCGATATGTGCCCATTACATCAGGCATGCTTCACCTGCTGAATCGTTTGATGGTTTGCTGATATCTTGAAATGTTCTACTATATCGAGACGAAAACGCCCCGACGGAATTGCATCCTGCAGTAAAATCTGGCGAACAATTTTAGCCGCAAACGCTCCTCCCATGGCTACGTCCGTTGCAAGTTGAGGCCAGGTCGTGATGGTTTTGCCAATTTCACCAAGCGATTCTTGGGCGCGCTTACTTGCAAATTGTGGTTCTATGATTTGCATAAGTAATTGCATGCGTTGCTGAGGATTTTCAAAATCTATTTGAGCATGCTCGTCCATCAATCCATGAAAGATGGGGCGGTTGGGTTCGAGATCAAATCTTTCTACATCGAGCATGAGCGAGTCGCTGGTATCCATAACGACCGGAATGCCTCTTTCGCGGCATGCCTTGCGAAGCATGATTTTCACCTCCAGACTATCACACTCATCTACAACCAAATCGAGGCCATCCAGAAACTCATCTAAGTTGTCTTTCTGAAGTCCTTTATCATAGCAACTCACGGCTATGAACGGATCAATCTCGGCTATTTCTCGGGTGACAATGGTTGTTTTAAGTTCACCCTGGTTAATCATGCTACTTCGTATGCGATTGAGATTTGCAAGTTCAAGTGTGTCGAAGTCTGCAATGCGAACGCTCCCACAAATGCGCTCCATGGCCAGAGCTATACTTACCGATTGCCCAACGCTTAGCCCAACCACGCCTACTTTACAACCCTCGAGTATTTCTTGTTCTCGGGCAGTAATCTTATACCGGTTGCGAATGGTGCGCACACCAATAAACTTGTCTTTGGATAAACAGTGCACAATGGCATTGCGCCAGGGGTAATAAACCCAAACTCCATTTTTTTCGTTGTTCCCCAAGTCGCAGTGAAGACCAACTTGATGTGCCATTTCCTCTTCGCTTAGCGTCTTGTTGGGGAATTCCGATTTAATCCACTCCTGCAGTTGCTGGTGAAAAACATCGATGACCTGGATACCCGGGTTTTGCTCTCGCAGGTTGTGAAGCACCGCTCGTTCCAGCATGTTATTGCCATCGAGCAGCAATGCCTGACGAGGCGCCTGAAAGTTTGTTGGAGTCATTCGTTAGGATTTTTACGCACGCAATTCACAGAGAACTGCACGTTTCATAAAAATACCTTGGTCGAGGTCAGAGAATTTCCTTCTCGTTGCACACTACTAACAATCGTTTGTTCAAGATGCACTAAAGCTCTACGACAGACGCATAGATTACATCCAGCACACGTTGTGGAATAGGCACCAGGCCCAGCGCCCGGCCGCATTCAACCGCTTGAGTATCGCTTTCCAATGAACATAAATCGCCCGGTTTTCTGAACTCCCAGGCATTTATCGATTGCTCCATGCGGGGCCGAATGGTTTTGGCAAAACAATCGGCAATAGCTTGTTCCTCTATGTTCGCTTCTATTCCTGTGCTGCGTGTAACCTGTTCGTTGATGCGCGATGCAATTGCCTTGTTTCTGTCTGCCTTGCTTCTCTCGTGCAGATAGAGCAGATATTGAACTGGGATATTAATCATGGCCGCATTGAAGAGGTAGAGCGCGCTGTTGAGCAATCCTTGGCGATCCAGTGAGCTTATCCAAGCTGGTCGAACCTGATCGAATTCAGATCGATCGAAAATGAACCACTTATCGATATGCATGGAAGGAATGCAGCCTTCAGCCGAATTTTCATTGTACAGGAAGCATAGTTTTTCGAGCGTAATGAATTCATGAGCCCTGTAAGATGAAATGCTGCTCTTTTGCGTGCGCACTCGGAAGCGTATACGAAACTGATCTTCCAGCGAATTCCATTTGAATAGCTTCGTGGCGACCATCGTATTGGCAAGACATGCCCATCGTAGCATATGATAGTGATCGCGCGGATGAAAAATATGGGTGAATGAATCTCTCTGCATCAATGCAGGGATGTTGAAGTCATCCGGTTTCAAACCGAGCAACGCATCCAGTTTTTCATCCATTTCCCGGTATTGAGCTGTTTGTAAATCGAACACAGCATAGAATTCATTCGGACGAATGGGCATCGATTTGAAGTTGTTTAACACTTCCTGCAGGTCGCAATCGCTCGTATAAGTACTTTGATAGATGGGCTTGCAAGAAAAGAGCAACTCAAGATTGCGAGACAGAATTATTTCACGCATGACCTCTAGCTCGTCGACTATGCGTCTGCAATCGGGAATTTGGTCCACGAATTCCTCTTGGTGAGCAGCTCTGCCGTTGTGAAGAACATCGGTAAGTACCGCTTTCCAGCTTGGGAAATGAAGTTTGCTTTTTGGTTTTTTTCGTTGAAACGAAATAGCAGTATCAACGCGATTATCGGGCGATTGAAATAGCATAGGTCAGAGGTTTAGCGTGTCAATTCTAGTATAAATAATATGAATAATCATGAGGTGTTGAAATCTCGAAAAACGGTTGAAAAAATGCCTTTTTGTATTCCGTATTCCTCTTTATGATTTTCTCTTCGAAAAATTCGAAGTCGACCAAATCATCGATGTTGACTTGCTCATGTTTGTGCCGAGTAATTCATTAATAACCCAAACACATGAACAGATATCCTAACATTAAAGCATTGCGAATCCAGAACAACTACAAACAAGAATATGTAGCCGACGTGCTGGGTGTAAGTCAACCCGAATACAGCAAGATCGAAACAGGGAGCCGTCGACTCGACGCATTCCTTATTTCCGAACTCTGTAAACTCTACGACGTGAAAATGGATGACCTCTTACGCAGAGATGTTGCGTCGACCTTGCCGGTTGCGGTATCGGAGGGTACGGTTCGCGGCGGCTATGGTATCAGCATCAACAATGACCTTATCGCCAAGCTGATGGACAACTATACTGTGTTGATTGAAAGCTACATGCGCCAACAGCAAAATACCGAGCGCATCATTAATCATTTGTTCGACCAAAAGCACGAAAAAGGCGGACAAAATGAATTATTTATTCGGCAAAACGTAACCCCGTAGTCCGAAGTGGCGTTACAACACCCTGTAACATTAAACTGTCAGGCTATGAATTTATATGATGATGCGATTTCGCAACACGACTCGTTAAACGCCAAGCCGCGAGTGCTTTTTCTGGATAATGATGAGCACAATCTTGTATCGTTCAAAGCGAATTTCAGAAATCAGTTTGAAGTGTTCACTACGGGTTCTCCTTTCGAAGCGTATAATCTTATCGAAGATGAGTCGATTCAGGTAGTGTTGGTCGACCATCGTATGCCAACCATCAGCGGGGTTGACTTTCTGGAGACTGTAGCGCGCGATTATCCGGGTGTGCAGCGTGTTCTGGTAACCGGTGATTGCGATGTGAATACTATGCGAGAGGCCATCAACAAGGCTAAGATTGTCGGCATGCTTATGAAGCCGTTCAATCCGATTGAAATTTCACAAGTCATTGAAGACGCCTGGAGCCG